>JANRLI010000006.1 GCA_033762625.1 Alphaproteobacteria bacterium | reverse complement strand
TCCGAACTCGGCCGTGAAACCTTTCAGCGTCAATGGTACTTTGGCTTAAGCCACGGGAGAGTAGAACGCTGCCAGGCCTACTCGAATATGAGGCATGAAGGTGTCAAAAATCACAAACCTCCAGTTAAACAAAAACCCCAGCTTTCACCGGCTGGGGTTTTTGTTTATGGGCTTATCAAAGCCATAATTACAATTCATCCTTCTGACCATCACTTTTCATATGGGAGTTATCATGCTGCGTCTTGCCTTGGCTTTTTTGGTTCTGTTGGGTCTCGCAAATTCAGCTGCCGCGCTGGAAATCGGGCAAACCGCTCCAGCTTTTGCGGTGCAGGATATTAATGGGCGCCGTGTTTCTCCGTCCGAATACAATCGCAAGATTATAGTTTTGGAATGGAACAATCCCGAATGCCCGTTCGTTAAAAAATTCTATGGTGCAGGCAAGATGCAGGAATTGCAAAAAGCCGCGGTTGCTGAAGGTGTAATTTGGCTCACCATCAATTCATCTGCGGATGGAAAACAAGGTTCGCTAACGCCAGAGCAAGCTAATAAAATCAACAAAGAACGCGGCTGGTCAGGCACAGCCTACATCCTCGACCCACACGGCAAGATCGGCAAAATGTATGAAGCAAAAACTACGCCGCATATGTATATAATTAACCGAGATGGCAATTTGGCATACCAAGGTGCAATAGACAACAAGGAGTCAGCCAATCCTGAAGATATCAAGACTGCCACCAATTACGTGAGCGAAGCTTTGGCTGAACTAAAGGCTGAAAAGAAGCTAACGACGCCATCTACCCGTGCGTATGGCTGCAGCATCAAATACGCTGATTGAAATATAGCGCAGCGAATTTTTAGGCCGCTTGGGCGACTTTTAAAAACTGCTGTAGCTGATCGAAAGTTCCTGTCCAGCCCATATTCATGCCTGGTATGCCAGCAATGAAGGTTGCCTTTTCGATTTCCGATGCTTCGAGCAAATTCCATGTCAGGTCAATTTTGGTTTTATTGCCTTCGGCAATAAATAAAACAGTAGTGAGCATCTGTAGCGGCCATGTTGGGCTCATTGGGTGGCGCGTTACGCCGCCAGCTTCATCTGAAAAGGAATGTTCCCAAACCAGTTTTTCGGGCGCTTTTACATCGCGGTAAACAAATTTTGCCCACATTTCGATGCCTTCAGCATTCTTCAGGCATGAATGGTTGATACCGCCCGGACGCAGGTCAAAGGTTTTGCAAGTTGCGGTAAAACCGCGTGGCCCAAACCATTGACCGAATTGATTGGGGTCTGCCCATGCTTTCCATACGGTTTCGCGTGGCGCATCAAAGGTGCGAGTGATGTTGAATTGAGGCTCTGCCATGACGTTCCTTCCGTTTGCTAATACGTTATAGGATTAATTAGGCTGTCGTACAAATAAAAAGAGCTATAAAAACCGCTAAGCAGCGCGCGGTTTACTTAGGAAATGTTCCCACTGATCCAGAATGCTTTCCAATTCAAAGCGCTTATCTGCTTTGACCAATGGTTTTGAATCCAGCAATTCGAATAATGCTGTGATGATTTGATTATCTGTTGCATTAGCAGGTAACAGCGTATTGCCGCAGTTTGATGCAACTTCAAGCACGGAAGCAAATTCGCACGCTAAGACTGATGTACCCATCGCGTTGGCTTCAGGCGCAACCAATCCAAAACTATCGGGGATGATGGCAACCGGCATGAATAAAACCTCGCACTTGCTGATTTCATCGCATGTTTCGCGATGATTTAGCTGGCCCATGTTAAAGGCATCTTCAGGCAGACTGCCATTCGCAAAATAGCCGGGATTTGAGCATGCAAATGTCAGGTGGGGGCGTATTCTTTTTGCCTTGGCATACAATTCATAGCAGCGTTCCAATCCTTTATATGGCGCTGAAAAGAAGCCTAGGCGCCCTGGGATTTTCTTCTGTCGGATAGGATACGTGACGACTGGATTATGAATAACGTGAATGGGGCGTTTGATGAAGCCTTCAACGGTCGGGATGTATTGCTCGATATTTATTTTGTGCGAATGGCTGACACAAATTCCTTCCATGTCGGAGTCATTTTTATTCATCCATGCGCCAGCGCGGTCATGATACCAAATCACATGCCGCGCTTTTGGAAAAAGCTGTTTCCAGTGACTGGGGTTTGTGTGGCAGCGAATATGAATCACAACATCTGGTTTAGGGCAGGGTGTTTGCGCACCCAGATGTCCTATACCGTAGATGTATTCGATTTCTGCTCGCGCAAGGTCTGTGTGATTATAAATGAATACCTCGTGGTGGCGCTGCGCCAGTCCATACGCAATACGTATGGTAATCATCTCAGCGCCGCCCAGGCCTTCTTTCTTTGGTGTTTCGTAAGAGTAGGGTTTGTATGTCGCACAATCGATAAACAGTATTCTCATATGGATTGCCTATGGCATGGAGCGGGCGGATATACAGAAGGCTATACGTTTCAATGCTACACAGATAATACTAAGATTAATTAATTATTAGTAAAATAAAAACCCCGCTCAGCGGGGCTGGGCGGGGTCGGGTTGTGGGGGAGTAAAAAGGCGGAGAGCGTGCCGAGTTAGCTGCTAGTGCCTCACTGCTTTTTTCTGAAATTGTTCTTCGGTGCTAATCGCACGAAGATAGCGGCCTTCCATTTTTTCAAGTTGTTGAATTTCGTCCTTCACACGCAGCTTCGATTTTTTTATCTGGGCCATTCTGATTTCGTCTGGGTGTGGGTGGTGCATTTCCTCTGTTAAAACTTCATCTAACCATTCGTGACGTTTGTGTAAGGCTACTATACGCTGACCTAATGCCATGATTTCCTCCTTGGTTGGATTGTTTCCTTGGACTTTTCAGCAACAGACAAGAAAAGAATCTTTGCCTGTAACTTGAATCTACTATAGCCGATTCTGGCTCGCTTTATAAGTTAATGTTTACTAAAAATTTACCTCTAAAATGCGTTTGATTTTTGAAGCATTAGCGCGATTGTTCTTATATTTTTCAAGTGATTGTATCACATTTTTCAATCGCGGAATGAACATCATGACGCAGTGCGGTAAATACAATCTTAATTTATTTGCACGATATTTTTTTCAAAATTAGTAGGCGATTAAGCATGACAACTGAGTCGTGAAAACAAACCCTTATCAATCGCCAAGACAGATACCGAGCGCGCGAGCGGTCGCAACCAGCGGGCCATCCAGTTCTACATCACGATACGTCGCAATGGCTTCGGCAAGCGGTACATCTTCCACTCGGCGATAGCGCCAGCACACCATACGGTCATGCTTGCCTTGTGCCAGACAATCGACCGCATGTACACCCATGGCAGATGCAATAACGCGGTCTTGCGCGCTGGGTTGGCCACCACGCTGCACATGGCCAAGCACCGTTACGCGCACTTCGGCCTGGCATTTTTCTGCAATCTGTTGACCAATGTAATCGCCGATACCGCCCAGGCGCTTTTGTTGGTCGGAAAATACTTTGCTGATTTTTTTTCCGGTTTTTGTGGTCACAGCTTCAGATACGATTACCAGTGAAAAATTGCGCCCATTTTTGCGGATGGTATTGATGTGTTCTGCAACTTTATCGATGTCATAGGGAATTTCTGGCATCAGAATAACGTCTGCGCCGCCGGCAATACCGCAGTGTAGGGCAATGTGCCCAGCATCACGGCCCATGACCTCCAGCACCATCACGCGGTTATGGCTTGCGGCAGTGGGTTGCAGGCGGTCTAACGCTTCGGTTGCAATATCAACCGCGGTTGAAAACCCAACCGACATTTCGGTTGCGCCCACGTCGTTATCGATAGTTTTGGGAATGCCAATCAGCTTGATACCGCCCTTGTCAGCAAGCCGTTTTAAAATGCTTAGACTTCCATCGCCGCCAACCCCGATCAGCATATCTAGCCCAAGCCCTTTGAAGCCGCGCAGGATATCATCCGATAAATCTTTTTTGCCGATGGGGGTAGGAAAGGCGAAGGGGTCCCCCTTGTTGGTTGTTCCCAGAATCGTGCCACCACGGCGGAGTAATTCACTGTCCATCTTATCGATGGTGAGCGGCACAATATGCGGCGGGCTGTAGATAAGGCCATGTGTGCCTTCGCATATACCAATAACTTCCCAACCATAATGGCGTATCGCATGGGTGACCACAGCGCGAATGACGGCATTAAGCCCCGCGCAGTCGCCGCCACTGGTCAAAAGCCCCAGTTTCTTAGGTGGTTGTTTGGATAGTTCAGCCATGCGGATTACTCTGCGATAACGCTTGGAATTAAGCCAATAATTTACGCATAGGGCGGGTTACCAAATCTTTAAGAATTTTATGTATTTTGGCTGCCGCACGCGTTATATTGCGCTCCCTTTACACCCTCTAGGCTCCCTAGGATTAAGGCTCGTTTTTTGCTCATGGACCACCTAAACCAATTGCGTGACAGGCTTTCGGCGTTAAAGCAGGAGCATCGCGACCTTGATGATATCCTTACTCGTCTTGAGGAAGCCTACCCGCGTGACGAGCTGCAAATGCGCCGTCTAAAAAAGCGCAAGCTACAACTGAAAGATGATATTGTGAAGATCGAGGGAATGCTCATCCCTGATATTATTGCTTAAGCTTTCTTCACATCATCCCGGCTGTTCAAAATACTTACCGTATAACTTAGCCCGATGGCAGCCTTGTTCTGAAGCAAAGGATCAAGCTTTGTCTTGATGGCCGTGACGAGCGCTTGTGCTTTTTTTTCGGCATCCATAATTTTGCAGCGGGTGAGCATGATGCTGAAATCATTACTGCCGGTTCGTCCGACCAGATCGCATGAACGCACGTTTGAAAGAATACAGTCCGATATAGCGATGGTAACAGCGCCATAAGTTAAATTGCCAAGCGTGGGCTTTGATTCAAGCAGGCCGTTAAAACTAAGCACCAATAGGCTGGAGATACCACCATAGCGTTCATCATGGGCAACAAGGCGCGCAATTTCACGAATGAATTCAGGCCGCGGAAGGATTGTGGTTGCTTCACCGGCGCCGGCGACCTCCATCTGGCGAAGCTTTTCCTTCAGCAGTTCGTTTTCACGCTGCATGGCGTGCCATTCTTTTTGCTGTTCTGGCGTAAGGTTATCCAGCTTCATTTACAAGATTTTCCTGAAGAGGTAGGGTAACAACTCCTAGCAAATAAAGGTTAAGTATGGATTTAGAAGATTTCGAACCCCGTAAACAAAAGCCAAAACCCAAAGATTTATCAGCCATATCGGTTGGGGATTTGGAAGAATATATCGCCATGCTGGAAGGGGAGATCGCGCGGGTGCGCGAGGAAATTGCGCGCAAGCAATCCCATAAATCTGCGGCCGCCGCGTTTTTTAAATCTTGAGCAGTGTCTCAACAATATAAACGCGGATCGCGCTGGAAAGATTTCCGCTGCGCTTTTTATCGATGCTTTCAATCAATTCCTGAACCGATTGATTTTGTTTTTTGGCAATCAGTTGCAACTGCGCCCAGAAAATTTCTTCCAAGCTAATGCTGGTTCGGTGCCCGCGCAGCGTAAGGGAATGCTTTTTAAGGCGCACTATTTCTCGCCAACCATTTGCTCCGGACGAACGACTTGGTCAAACTTTTCTGCCGTCAGCAGGCCAAGTTCCAGCGCAACTTCCTTCAAGGTCTTGCCTTCGGCGTGTGCTTTCTTGGCAATTTTTGCGGCATTGTCATAACCGATATGGGGGTTGAGTGCGGTAACGAGCATCAAGCTTTCGTTCACGATTTTTTTGATGCGGTCTTCGTTCGCGGTGATGCCTACCACGCAATTATCGGTGAAGCTATTTGCGCTGTCAGCCAATAAACGAATGGATTGCAGCAAATTGTGGATGATAACCGGTTTAAAGACGTTCAATTCGAAATGCCCGTTGGAGCCTCCAATGCTAACCGCAACATGGTTGCCCATGACTTGTGCGCAGACCATGGTCATGGCTTCGGATTGGGTGGGGTTTACCTTGCCGGGCATAATTGACGAACCGGGTTCGTTTTCGGGCAGGCTGATTTCACCAATACCGCAACGTGGGCCTGAACCCAGCAACCGAATATCATTGGCAATCTTCATGAATGATACGGCGATGGTGTTCATCACGCCGGATGCTTCAACCATTGCGTCATGCGCAGCCATTGCTTCGAATTTATTAGGCGCTGTAATGAAGGGCAGGCCGGTCATCGCCGCAACCTTCTTGGCGAATAATTCGGCAAAACCTTTTTTGCAGTTCAAACCTGTGCCTACGGCTGTTCCACCTTGGGCGAGTGGATAAATGCGATAGAGGCATTCCTTTGCGCGTGCCATCGATAAATGGACCTGCATCGCATAGCCGGAAAATTCCTGACCCAATGTTACGGGCGTTGCATCCTGCAAATGGGTGCGGCCGATTTTGACGATATGCTCAAATTCCTTGGCTTTTTTATTCAGTGCGCCATGCAAATGGGCAAGCGCAGGGAGTAGGCTGTTCACAATCTCCATCGCCGCGGCAATGTGCATGGCGGTTGGGAAACTATCATTCGATGATTGGCCCATATTCACATGGTCGTTCGGGTGGACGGGTTTTTTGCTGCCCACAACCCCGCCCATGATTTCAATAGCGCGATTGGAAATTACTTCGTTTACATTCATATTGGTTTGCGTGCCCGAACCCGTTTGCCACACAACCAATGGGAAGTGACCTTCCAATTTGCCGTTGATGACTTCATCAGCTGCTTTGCAGATACCATCGCACAATGATTTGTCCAACGCGCCAAGTTCCATATTGGTTTCAGCAGCAGCTTTTTTCAAAATGCCGAATGCGCGGATAAGCGCTTCGGGCATACGTTGACCGCCGATTTTGAAATTCTGCAAGCTGCGCTGTGTTTGCGCACCCCAATATTTATCGGAAGGTACATCAATCGGGCCGAAGCTATCGGTTTCAGAGCGGACGGATGTGTTTTTGGTGGTAGCAGCAACTGCGGACATGGAATAACCTTTATTAAGGGCAGGGGTGAAAAGAGGTGCTACTTTACCAAGCAAAAATACTTTAGCAACCTGACGTTTTTAGGTGCTTTTTCCAATAGTTAGGGTAAACATTTCACATGCCTGAATTAGCCCCATTTGCAACGCATCCCGACAAAAGCCGTGGTCGCCTTTTTGCCCAAAGCGCCAGCCCGACCCGCGGCCCGTTCCAGCGCGACCGTGACCGGATTATTCATTCCAGCGCGTTTCGTCGCCTGCGCAATAAAACGCAAGTATTCATTGCCAATGAAGGCGATTATTTCCGTACGCGTTTGACGCATTCATTAGAAGTCGCACAAATCGCGCGTGCTATCGCGCGGGTTTTGAATGTGGATGAAGATCTGGCGGAAGCGATGGCGTTGGCGCATGATTTGGGGCATACCTGTTTTGGGCATGCGGGCGAAAAAGCATTGAACGAATGCATGAAACCCTATGGCGGATTTTATCATAACGACCAGACTTTTCGCCTGGTCACGATTTTGGAAAAGAAATATGCTGCGTTCGATGGGTTGAACCTGACATGGGAAATGTTGGAAGGTGTTGCGAAACACAATGGCCCGTTGGTGGGCGATAAAATTCCGCCGACCATCAAGGCATTTCAAAACCAATTCGATCTGGAACTTGGCAGCTATGCAGGAATCGAGGCGCAGATCGCCGCGCTTTCGGACGATATCGCTTATAACACCCATGATTTTGATGACGGGTTTAACGCGGATATGTTCACCATGGATGAACTGGCGGCATTACCGATTTTCGATGCGATTGTAAAAGAAACGCGCGCACGCTATCCGAATATTGAGGAGCGCCGTTTGATGAATGAAATTGTACGCGAGGCAATAGGCGTCTTGGTTGCCGATTTGTTGGCGGAAACCAAATCACGTTTAGCAAAGCTTGCCCCCAAAAGCGCGGAAGATATTCGCGGCTCGAACCAGCCCGTGGTGGCATTCAGCGAGAAAGTGGAAAGTAACCTGAATGTGCTACGTGATTTTTTATTCACGCACATGTACCGCGCTGAAAAAGTAAAGATCATGAATCGGCAGGCGGACCAGCTGGTGAAAGGGCTGTTTGATTCCTTTTTTAACAACCCGTCATTATTGCCTGTGTCATGGGTTGAGCGTTTTGCCGATAAAACAACACTTGAAGACTTGCCCAGCCGCGCCAGAATAGTCGCAGATTATATTGCGGGGATGACGGATAGCTTTGCTGTGTTGGAATTCAAACGGCTACATCCGGATAAACAATTATAAATAAGACTAAAAACAAATGACGATTTACGAACACATCAAAACCCTTTTGAAGAGAACGCTGGTGGAAACTGCCGCAGGCATTGGCTGGGTATTACCTGCTGAACTTCCCGATTTTACAGTTGAAGCGCCGCGCGACCCAAAGCATGGCGATATCGCAACCAATTTGGCGATGACGCTAACCAAACTTATTGGCAAGCCACCGCGCGTGATAGCCGATGCGATGGTGGAAGCTTTAAAAAAAGATAGCTCATATACATCAGTCGAAGTTGCTGGCCCGGGTTTTATCAATCTGCGTCTGGCATCATCCATTTGGCAGGAACAACTGAAAACCATTTTGAATGCCGGAACGCATTACGGCGATTTGAAATTGGGCAATCATGAAAAAGTTTGCATCGAATATGTTTCGGCAAATCCAACCGGCCCGATGCATGCGGGCCATGTTCGCGGCGCGGTGTTTGGTGATGCATTATCAAACCTAATGCAAAAAGCGGGTTATGATGTAACGCGCGAATATTACTTTAATGATGCGGGAACGCAGGTCGATGTGCTCGCTAGAACCGTACATCTGCGCTACCGCGAAGCACTCGGCGAAAGCATCGGCGAGATCCCCGCAGGCCTTTACCCAGGTGATTATTTAAAGCCCGTTGCTGAAAAGTTGGTGGCTAGAGATGGTAAAAAGTGGTTGGGCGAATTGGAGCAAGTATGGTTGCAACCCATTCGTGAATTTGCGGTTGCTGAAATGATGCAGGCTATTCGTGAAGATTTAAAAATGATTGGCATCAAGCATGATGTGTTCAGTAATGAACGCGATGTCATTGAAAACGGCACGCTAGATAAAGTGTTCAAGGCGTTGGAAGATAAAGGGTTGATTTACGTTGGCACTTTGCCGCCACCACGCGGCAAGGAAATGGAAGATTGGAAGCCCGAACCACTGACGTTGTTTCGTTCATCACAATTTGGGGACAGCAGCGATCGTTCATTAAAAAAACGCGACGGTACGTGGTCGTATATTATGCCTGACATTGCGTATCATTATACGAAGATCCAGCGTGGATTTAAATTGATGATCAATGTGCTGGGCGCGGATCACGGCGGATATTTAGAACGCATGCGCCCCGCGATTGCCGCGATTTCGGATGGCAGCGCAAAACTGGATGTACTGTTTTGCCAGATGGTGAAGGTATTTAATAACGGCGAAGCCGTTAAGCTTTCCAAGCGTTCGGGAAATATCATCACGCTGCGTGAAATGGTGGAGGAGGTGGGGGCGGATAGCGTGCGCTTTACCATTTTAACGCGCAGTTTTGACAGCCAGTTCGAATTCGATTTTGCCAAAACCAAGGAACAATCACGCGACAATCCCGTATTCTATATTCAATACGCGCATGCGCGCTGCTATTCGGTATTCAGAAAAGCGGCAGAATTATTTCCTAAAGCCGACATAAGCGTTAATGCGCTGTCCAAGCTTGATTTGAATATGCTGACTAGTGAAGATGATATCGCGCTCATTCGCTTTCTGTGCAATTGGCCAAAAATGGTGGAGGCTGCTGCGCAAACACGCGAGCCGCATCGCATCAGTTTTTACCTTTATGAACTTGCTGGCCATTTCCATTCATTTTGGAATAAAGGCAAGGATGATGCGCAGCTTCGCTTTATAATTGAAGATAATTTACCGCTCACGATGGCAAGGCTTGCTTTGCTGAAGGGAATAACTACTGTAATTGCCAGCGGCCTTGCCGTGATTGGCGTTAAGCCGTTAGAGGAGATGCGTTGATGCGTGATTTTGATGAACATAATCCGCGGTTACGGATTATATTCGGCCTTGTGACTTTGCTGGTGCTTATCGGCGCGGTCTGGCTTGCGGCAGGATTTATCTGGCCGGAAGATAATGGGCAAATCGCCATTTTAAAGGCCGATAACACGCCATACAAGGTAAAGCCTGACCAGCCAGGCGGTATGCAAATCCCGCATCAGGATAAATTGATTTTCAATACCGTTTCATCCGATGGAAAAATGGTCACGGTTGAACGCATCTTACCCGGCCCCGAAACGCCGTTGAATACTCAGGCTCCCGCGCAGGAAATTCCTGTACCTGTTTCATCGCCTGACACAAAGTCTGAGAAGCCTGCCGAGAAAGCGGATACAAAAGCGGATATAAAACCAGAAACCAAGCAGGAAGAAAAAACTGCGCCCCTGCCAACGCCCACAGCTGCCGGCAAAACTGTTGATGCGCCTGTGCCTGTTGCTGCCATGGGCCGCGTTGTGGAAGCAGCGCCCGATGCAGTAAAAGCACCTTCGCAGCCTGCCAAACCCCCCGCAGCCTTTGATATGTCAAAAGGCGAGCCTCAACCGCTGGTAAAGCCAACGCCCGTGCCAGAAGCGGATATTGAAGAAGAAGCACAAGGCGCGGAACCAGCTGTTAAAGAGCCAACGGTGAAGGAACCGTTTGTGAAAGAAACTGCGCAGGCTGATGATGAACCCGTTGTCGATACATCAGGACCAAAATCCAAAGCGCGTGTAAAAGATACCGCCGCAATTGATGCGCAGGATGATAGCGACGCAACACCCGAACCTAAAAAAGAAGCAGCAGGCGGCAAGGCGCATTTCCAGCTGGCCAGCTTTTTCGACAAACCATCAGCAGATAAGGGCTTGGCGCAATTCAAATCCAAATTTGCGGGCGAACTGCAAGGCGCATCACTGGGTATTGCATCGGCAACCATCAATGGCGGCAAGCAGGTATTCCGTATTCAAGGAAGCGCAGCAAGTACTGCAACCGCATCCGATATATGCAGCAATATAAAGGCTAAAGGCGGCACGTGTGTTATCATCAAGCAGTAAAGATGGCGAACATAAAAGCGATGGCCGCGAGTTAAATCGTGACAAGCCACCCAAGGCGATGATTTTGGGTGTTTCCGGTATTGCACTGACCGATGCTGAAAAAAAGTTTTTTGCGTATTCCAACCCGCTTGGATTTATTTTATTCCAACGCAATTGTGTAAACCCACAACAAACAAAAAATCTGATTAAAGAATTGCGTGATGCAGTCGGACGGCCGCATGCGCCGATCCTAATCGATCAGGAAGGCGGGCGTGTAGCGCGCCTGAAGCCGCCGCATTGGCCGGAATTTCCGCCCGCGCGCATGATTGGTAAAATGGCGGAGCAAAGTCTGGATTTCGGATTGGAAGCAGCCAAAATAAATTCACAACTTATCGGCATTGAGCTTGCCGAACTGGGTATCAGTGTAAACTGCGCACCGCTGGCGGATGTGCTTTTCAATATAACTGATAATGCGATTGGCGACCGCGCTTATTCATCAGATGTAGCAATTGTAAGTGAATGTGCCCGGGCAGCAGCAGAAGGCCTGTTATGGGCAGGTGTTTTGCCTGTGATTAAACATATTCCGGGGCATGGCCGCACAGTTGTTGATCCGCATCATACGCAATCAGTTGTGAAGGCCAGCACGCAAGAATTGCGCGATATTGATTTTGCGCCATTCCGTGCACTGCGTGATATGCCACTGGGTATGACATGCCATATTATTTTTGAACAGTTTGATAAATTGCCGTGTAGTCTTTCGCCGGTGATGCATGAAATTATCCGCAAAGAAATTGGCTTTGATGGTTTGCTCATGTCGGATGATTTGAATATGAAGGGCGTTTTTGGACGGATTGAAGATTTGGTGATTAATTGTTTAAAGGCAGGCAGCGATATTGCACTTCATTGCAATGGTAATATGTCGGAGATGGTGCTGGTTTCAGGGGCGTGCCCAGCCATGACCGAGCAGGCAATGGATAGGTGGGATAGGGCACAATTACGCCTTGGTACACCGCCTATGTTTGTGGATAAGGGTGGTCTTTTAGACCGTTTAGACATGCTTTTAGGTGTTGCGGCCATCACGAGTTAACGTCTAAAATCTGCCCCTTATTGCTGAATCGGAACATTTAAAAGTACATCAGAAAACCAATGGAAGAACCCCTAAATATTGATGAAATGACGGCCGAAGCGCGCGGCAATGCCGCTGGCGGGGCGGGTGACCTGTTTCTGAAATTGAACGCATTTGAAGGTCCGATTGACCTGTTGCTGATGTTGGCGCGCGAGCAAAAGGTTGATTTGGCGCAAATCTCCGTTCTGGCCTTGGCCGAGCAATATCTTTCATTCGTGAATGAAGCGCGTAAATTACGCCTCGAAATTGCTGCTGATTATCTCGTGATGGCAGCGTGGCTTGCTTACCTTAAATCACGGTTGCTAATTCCTGCGCCGCCAAAAGCTGAAGAACCCACCGCGATTGAATTGGCGGAAGCGCTGGCCTTCCAATTAAAACGTCTGGAAGCCATGCAAAAAGCATCCGGCTGGTTACAAGATTTGCCGCAGGAAGGCCGCGGCTTTGTATTCCGCGGTATGCGCGAGCCAGATATAAAACATATTGTGCCTGTGTACACACTTGGCCTTTATGATTTGCTGAAAGCTGTAAAGGCACCGTTGCAACGTAACAATCAGGGCGAATACCGCATCGCGCCAACCAAGCTATTCAGTATGGAAGAAGCGCGCGAACGCATGAAAAAAATGTTGGGCTTTATGCCGCAATGGTCGGAATTGAGCCTGTTTATGCCCGAAGAATGGGAAGACATAAATTTGGCCCAAGGCGATGGCAGTAGCGAAGTGGTGCTACGCTCCGCACTTGCTTCAACCTTTGCGGCCAGCCTTGAACTTGCAAAGCAAGGCGTGATTGAACTGCGTCAGGATGGAAGTTTTGGCTCTATTTACGTGCGTCCGGTATTAAATAATGGTGGTGCGCCAACAACAGAACAACAGGAACAGTCAGGTGAGTAAGATGACTAAAACGGCTCAAAAAGAAACCGCACAAAAAGAAAATGGACAGGAATATACCTTCGAACAGGCCAAGCGCCTGTGCGAAGCGGTAATTTTTGCATCGACCATGCCCGTTACCAATGAATTGTTGCAGCAAAAGGTTGGTAAAAGCCAAGCGGTTGCGCCAATTATGGAACAATTACGTGAAGAATTTAAAGGCCGCGGCGTTGAACTGGTTGAAATTGCAGGGGGCTGGATGTTCCGCACCGCGCCGGATTTATCTGCGCAACTCAACATCACCATTCAGGTGCGCCGTAAACTGCCGCGTGTTGCTGCAGAAACTCTTGCGATTATCGCCTATCATCAGCCGATTTCCCGGGCGGAAATCGAAAGCATTCGCGGTGTGGCTACCGCGCGCGAAACGCTTGATATGCTTATGGAACTGGGCTGGGTGCGCCCAGGCAAACGCCGCGAAACCGTGGGGCGTCCATTAACATGGATTACATCAGATGAATTCCTGCGCCATTTTGGTTTGGGAAGCCTTAAAGATTTGCCGGGCATTCAGGATTTGCGTGAATCTGGCCTGCTCGACAGCCGTCCTGTGCTTGCACCCTTTGGTTCGGATGATGCTGAAAACGCCAGCGACGTTGAAATCGAAGACGAAGATTTGGAATATATTCCGGAAGCCGAAAGCGACGCCGTTGCACAAAACGGATAAGACGGAACATAATGCCTTATGGAAAACGTCGCGACAATTATCGGCAACAGCACATCCCCCATCAATGAATTGGCGCTGAGCCTTGTGATTGACCTTATAACCGAACAGGGTGGTAAGGTTATTCGGCATGCATGGTTATCGGATGCCGAAGCGGTTGATATTTATTTTGATGACGGCAGTGATGAATTAAGGGAAATGCTGCACACATGGGTGATTGACCACGGGATTGATATCATCGTCCAGCCGATTGCAGGACGTCGTAAAAAAGTGCTGCTGGCGGACATGGAATCCACCCTTATTAAAGAAGAAATGCTTGAAGAACTGGCCGATTTTGTTGGCCTTCGTGCCAAGGTAGAGGAAATCACCACACGCGCAATGAATGGCGAGCTGGATTTCAAAGCAGCGTTGAAGGAACGCTTGCTGTTGTTAAAAGGGCTTGATGCCAAAATTCTGGATGAATTATGCCAGAAGGCAACCATCACAGGTGGCGCCAAGGAATTAGTGGCAACGATGCGTAAGCATGATGCGCGTTGTATTATTGTGTCGGGTGGTTTTAAAATATTTACACAATTCATTGCCGATAAATTGGGCTTCGATGAAAATTATGGAAATGCGCTGGATATTAAAGACGGAAAAATCACTGGAGAAATGCTGGAGCCTGTTCTTGATAAAACCAGCAAACGCACAACACTGGCGGAAACTGCCAAGAAGCTGAATATTAGTGAGGCCGACGTCTGCGCGGTTGGTGACGGCGCCAATGATGTGCCGATGTTATTGGCGGCCGGGCTTGGCATTGCCTATCACGCAAAACCAGCCGTGCAACAACAGGCTAAGTTCAATATCCGTTTTGCCAATTTGCGCGGATTGCTATGGGCACAGGGCTATCACGCCAAAGACCTATCAGCCTAATTATTGCTGTGTATCGTCCTTATCGCTCTTTTCCTTTGGCTTGTCCTTCTTTGCGCTTCCATCAAGCGTGTTCACCGCGACAAAGCGCAGATCACCCGCACGGTTCAACAAAAGCAGAAGTGGTTTTTTGCCAGCCGCTGCGTCTTTGGCTAAATCTACCAAATCCTTTGCATCCTTCATTTCTTTTTGACCTGCCTCGACAATCAGGTCACCGGGTTTGATGCCTTTATCAATCAGCGGGCTGTTATCCCCCAACTCGGTGATGATGATGCCTTTGGTTTTATCATCAATCCCGAAGGCTTTACGGATATCCGCTGTCAGATTGCCAACTTTCATATCGAATTCAGGGATAGTGATAGATTTTGCAACCTTGGGCGATTTTTCTTCATCCTGCTTTTCATCTTCGCCATCGGCTTTTTCATCTTCCTTCAATTCGCCAACCATGACGCTGAGCATGACTTCCTTGCCATCGCGCCACACAATCATTGGAACTTTTTCATTAATTTTTGCTTCCGCGACGATACGTGGCAGACGGCGCATTTCGGTCACTGGCTTGTCATCAAATGCGATGATGATGTCGCCGGGCTTCACACCGCCCTTTGCCGCCGGGCTGTCAGCCGTAAGACTTGAAACCAGCGCACCGCGCGGTTTGTTCAGATTAAGGGATTTGGCAATTTCCTCGGTCACGTTTTGAATACGTACACCCAGCCAACCGCGGCGGATTTTTCCGCCATTTTTTAATTGTTCAACCACATTTTTAACGAGCGTGGACGGAATGGCAAAGCCAATACCCACCGATCCGCCGGAGGGAGAGAAGATGGCCGTGTTCATGCCAATCACTTCGCCCTTCATGTTGAACATGGGACCGCCGGAATTACCGCGATTAATCGGCGCATCAGTCTGAATGTAGTCATCATATGGGCCCGAATTAATATCGCGTGCACGGGCGGAAATAATGCCTGTAGTTACCGTACCGCCAAGGCCGAATGGATTGCCAATCACCAAAATCCAGTCACCGATGCGCATTTTATCGCTATCGCCGAAAGTGACATAGGGAAGAGGCGTTTTGCTTTTTACGCGAAGCAGTGCAACGTCAGTTTTCTTGTCGCGACCAACTACTTCGGCTTTCAAATTGGTGTCATCGTGTAAAATAATCGTGATTTCATCGGCATCTTCAATCACATGATTATTGGTAACTACCAATCCATCAGGAGAAATGATGTAGCCTGAACCGAGCGATGTGCTTTTGCGCTGTTTGGGAAGGCCGTTTGGCATGCCCTTATGCTTTTCCATGAAGTCCTTGAAGAAATCTTCAAACGGTGAGCCGGGCTGGAATTGTGGAAAATCGGGAAGTTCCTTTGCCCCTTTGTCATCCTTAATAATTTGCGTCGTGGAAATATTTACAACGGCAGGAAGTAAGCGCTCTGCCTCATCCGCAAAGCCTTCGTGCGGGAAAGATGGCGCAGAGGTAGGAGAGGGTGCAGAAGCAGGCGGGGTTTCAGCAAAGGCTGAGGTGGATAGGGATGCGCAAATCAGAAAAACAAGACCGAATATCGAAATCTGCTTCATAATCAATCCTTATCAATGTTGAAACGCACGCATGGTGGTATGAAGTGTAATCTTACGGCTTATTTTGTCAAAACTTTGCCAAAATAGCGGAAGAAATCGCTGTCGGGACTCAGAATAATCGATGTGTCCTTATTCGCCATAGTTTCGCGGTAAGCCTGCAAACTGCGGTAAAAATTATAGAACTGCGCATCCTTGCCGGTTGCTTGGGCTACAATTCGTAATGCTTCCTGATCGCCTTCACCGCGACGGCTTTCAGCCTTACGTTGCGCTTCGGCGAGCAGAACTGTTTTTTCACGCTCTGCCTTGGCTTTGATTTCTTGCGACAGTTCCTGACCCTTGGCACGGAATTCCGCTGCTTCGCGTTTACGTTCCGAAATCATGCGCGCGAAAATAGCCTGACTAGTTTCATCAGGTAAATTGGCACTGCGAATGCGTACATCCACAATTTCAACGCCATAATCCGCCGATTTTGCTTTATCATTCATTTCATCGCGGATGGCGACCATAATTTTGGCGCGCTGTTCCGACAATACATCTGTCATGCTCAGTGTGCCCAGAATTTGCCGCATCGACGAATTGACAAGAATACCCAATTGGTCATTCGCCACACGTTCATTGTTCAGGCGCTGGAAGAATTTAAGTGGGTCGGTAATACGGTAACGGGCAAACGCATCAACCACAAGCCGCTTTTGATCAGCAAGGATTGCTTCCTGTTCCGGTGCTTCCAGCGGTAAAACGCGTTTGTCAAAATAGGCAATCGTTTGGAAAAACGGAATTTTAAAGTTTAGCCCCGGATCGTGAATGGTTCGTACCACATCGCGGAATTGCAATACCAGCGCTTGCTGTTGTTGGTTCACAACAAAGATGCTGTCGGAAACAAACAGATAGCCGAAGAAGATAAGGATGGCTGTAAAAACTTGCTTAGGTGTCATCGTCTTTGTCCTTATGGCGCAGTTGCGCGGTTACGAACGAAATCCTGCAATGGCAGAATGGGCATTGCGCCGCCCTTGCTAATTGCGGGATCAATCAAAACCTTGTTCGCGCTTTTCAGTACGGTTTCCATGGCTTCGAAATAAAGGCGTGTGGCAGTAACTTCGCGTGCTTGCTGGTATGCAGCTAGAACACTTTCAAAACGCGCGGCATCACCTTTGGCATAGCTGATGACTTGGTCATGATACCCTTCCGCATCTTGCAACATTTTGGCTGCTTCACCGCGCGCACGTGGAACGATGTCGTTACGGTAAGCTTCAGCTTCGTTCCGTAAACGCTCGCCATCGGCGCGTGCGCGCTGCACATCATTAAATGCGTCCACCACAGGAAGTGGCGGTGTGACGTTGAGCAATTGAACCTGCGTCACCACAATCCCCGCCTTGTATTCATCAAGCATCGCTTGAACAAGCGTGGTTGTTTCGCGTTCAATTTCGGAACGCTTTTCAGTTAGAATGGGTTGAATTTGCATGCGACCGACGATTTCGCGAATGGCACTTTCCGAAGCCAGACGTACCGTTAAATCAGGGTTGCGCATGTTAAACAGATAGTCTTCTGCGTTTTTCACGCTCCAGAACACCGAAAAGCCGATATCGACGATGTTTTCATCGCCCGTTAGCATGCGGCTTTCACCATCAACGCTTAGATTGCTGTCGCTATCAACGCCTGTATCACGAAACCCGATTTTGATTTGGCGAATGGATTTAACATCGGGTAACAAGACCATTTCGATAGGTTCGGGAAGATGGTAACGCAAGCCAGCCTGTTCCATGCGAACGACTTGCCCAAAACGCAAGACGACGCCAATCTGGTTCGTTGAGACCTGATAAAATCCGCTGGCCAGCCATATCAAAATAATCGCTACGATACCGATGCTGATAAGGCGGCGCGGGCTACCTTGGTTGCCGGGAAATGCCTGACGGATTTGTTCACGGCTTTTGCGAAGCCATTCGTCAATATCAGGCTCCTGATTATTATTGCCCATAGGGCGGTTCGGGCCACGGCCACCGCCTGAATTATTCGACGGATTATTGCCGCCGCCACCCATATTACCCCAGGGGCCACCATTATTCCAACTCATCAGAACCTCTTTGTTACGCAGCAAGTTTGCTTTATAAGTACGGGCACGAATATAGGGCTTCAGTACAGAAAATTAAAGTAGAGTTTCATGTTCTTTAAATCCAAAACCCTTACGCAAGCGGATATAGAAAAAGCGCTAAATGCTGTACTGCACCCTGTAAAAGGGCAAAGTTTGATTGCGCTGAAGATGATTTCGGGAATTGTGCTTAAGCGTCAAGAAAAAGACACAGTGGTTACTTTTGTTGTGGATATGCGTGATGGCGATGAAGCGTTGATGGAACGTCTGCGCGAAGTTTCGGAAAAAGCCGTGAAGTCTGTAAAAGGCGTGACCGGCGCGCGCGCAATTTTTACATCATCAAATCACCATGCACCTGCGGCACCCCAAAAATCCCATACCGGTCATGCCGCAAGACCGCAAATGGAAACCAAGCATCTTGGAAAAATTATTGCCGTGCTATCGGGCAAGGGCGGGGTAGGAAAATCAACCACCGCTGCCAATCTTGCATGCGCGCTTGCACAAAAAGGATTACGTGTTGGGCTTTTGGATGCCGATGTGTATGGCCCATCTGTCCCGCGTTTATTTGGTTTGACCAGCAAGCCGGAAACAAAAGATAACAAACTTATCCCGCTTGAAAAATATGGCCTAAAAATTATGTCCATCGGTTTTATGGTGGAAGAAGAAACGCCTGTAATATGGCGCGGGGCGATGGTGCAAACTGCGCTTAAGCAAATGCTGAATGATGTAAATTGGGGGCAGCTTGATACGTTGGTTATTGATATGCCGCCGGGAACGGGCGATGCGCAGTTAACGCTGGCGCAAAATGTGCCGATGGCAGGAGCGGTCATCGTTTCAACGCCGCAGGATCTGGCGCTGATCGATGCACGCAAAGCGATTGCTATGTTCCGCCGCGTAGAAATTCCGATTTTAGGCCTGATTGAAAACATGAGCAGTTTTATTTGCCCAAGCTGCGGAACGCAAAGTGATATTTTCGGGCATGGCGGCGCACGGCACGAAGCAGAGCGAATTGGCGAGCCATTTCTTGGTGAAATACCGCTGACCATACGTCTTCGTGAAACATCGGATGCTGGAACGCCCATTACTGCAATTGAACCAAGTGACGTTATTTCGCAAAGCTATAAGGCGGTTGCAGATAAAGTTTGGGAAAAGCTTGCGGGCAACCCGCAGCGTTCTGCACCCAAGATCACGATTGAAGATTAATCAGCTGCAAAACCGCAGTTTCACAAATTCACGCATCAATCTTCCATCTGCATCTCTGTCGGCTATGGTTGCGCGGTTGGGCAATTTAACTTCGCGGACCACGGCCGGGTTTGTATCACAGGTAAGTAACTTGCCATTTATAAATAACTGAATGGCGGTTGTGCGTTCTTTGGGCGGCGGGACCATTACCGTTGCTTCGCCAAAGCTGGAAAGCTGTAATGTGATACGTGTTTCAGTGATTGGAAAATCACCGTTTCGTACCATGGGGATCATGGCAACCGCTGTTTCATAACGCAGGCCTTTTGGCGTTCTGAACTGACTGACATCCGAATGATCGACCCTGTTTGCATTCGCGGATGCATCAGCGGGATAACAGTCCTTTACCACGGTTGTGATGGTCGCAAGCTCTTGTGCGACAAGCCCATCCAATTGCACACGTGCAGAAAACTGGCTGCGGCATCGCACGAGATCAACATGGCCATTGCTACCTGAAAAAGCATAGTAACTATTGCTTGGATTGGAAATGGTTGGGGTAATGGTTACCGGCACTGAACGCAACACGCCATCATTGCCTATAATGTCGATAGTTCTGTCGCTTTCAAAGTAGCTTGAAAACATCGGCTGCACCCGCACGCGCATTGCGGCTGCAAATTTTTCATTGATGCCACCGCTTTCCGCATCGACATGTGCAGGGCCAATAATTTCCTGCAATCGGCTCCGCGCATTATCGTATGGAATTTGGCTGCATCGATGCATGCCCGCGCCGACAACCAAAAGCGCGCCTACATACACAAACGCAAACACAAGGTCATGGCGGTTCGAGTGTGATTGTGGGCTGGTATCGGACATCAAATAAACCCCATAAAAAATAGGGTTTATTTATGCGTTAAGCGGCCTGTTTGCACAAGGGCGCCACGTTGCAGTGCGATAAATGCCCAGTTTAGGCTGCTTTTGCCAATATAGGCTTGGTGACATCCATCAAGCCGCGAACGGCATTAACTGATGCATCAAACGCTGCCTGTTCTTCGGTTGTCAGCTTTAGCTCGACAATCTTTTCAACACCGCCTGCGCCGATGATAACCGGAACGCCAACATATATATCCTTCACGCCATATTGACCACTAAGCAGCGCAGCGCATGGCAAAACACGTTTTTTATCGCGCAGATAGCTTTCAGCCATCGCAATCGCCGATGAAGCAGGGGCATAGAATGCCGAGCCTGTTTTCAAAAGCTTTACAATTTCGGCGCCGCCATCGCGTGTGCGTTGGACGATTTCATCAAGGCGTGCTTGAGTGGTCCAGCCCATTTTCACCAGTTCTGGCAATGGAATACCAGAAACGGTTGTAAAGCGTGGTAACGGCACCATTGTGTCGCCGTGGCCGCCCAGTACAAATGCCGTAACATCTTCAACGGAAACATTGAATTCGGTTGCAAGGAATGCGCGGAAACGTGCGCTATCCAATACACCGGCCATGCCAACAACCTTGTTGGCTGGAAGGCCGGAAACTTCACGCATCACCCATACCATGACATCCAATGGGTTGGTGATGACGATAACGAATGCGTTTGGCGCATTTTTTTTAATGCCTTCGGCAACGGTTTTGATGATGCCGGTGTTGATACCGATGAGATCATCGCGGCTCATGCCGGGTTTACGTGGAATACCTGCGGTGACGATAATTACATCACTATCTTTAATGAGAGAGTAATCGGTACCGCCGGAAAGTTTAGCATCGAAGCCTTCCACGGTTGAGGCTTGAAGAATATCAAGCGTCTTTCCTTCAGGAACGCCTTCCATGATATCGAGCATGACAATGTCGCCCAGCTCCTTGATCCCTGCGAGCATGGCAAGCGTGCCACCAATTTGACCAGCACCGATAAGAGCAATTTTTTTACGAGAAGCCATGTGTGAAAACTCCGATGAATAATTGGAGAAAGGAAGGAATTAGACAATAATCCCTTTAATGGCTGTTATCAATACGGTCCAAACCTTGCCAAATCATTAAGGCTTCTTTGGTTTCGGCTACGTCATGCACACGTAGGATCTGCGCACCGTGTTCCACGGCCATAACCGCTGCAATGAGGGATATTTGCAAACGATCTTCGCCATCGGCCAGATTTGCCAGCTTGGCAAGGAAGCTTTTGCGCGAGGCCCCGATGAGAACGGGCACGCCAAGAGTTTGGAAGTTCCGGGCATTATTCAGTAGCGCGATACTATGCTCCGCCGTTTTGCCAAAACCCAAACCCGGATCGGCGATCAGGCGTGATTTTTGAATGCCGGCCATGATGCAATCATCAATTCGTCGTTCCAGATAATTGTAAACGTCCTGCACAACATCTTTATAAGTTGGGTTGTTTTGCATGGTTTGCGGATTGCCTTGCATATGCATCAACACTATTTGCGCATCACATTCTGCGGCAAAGGTCACACTGTCAGGGTCATGGGTCAAGGCGCTGACATCATTAATGATATCAGCGCCAGCCTTTACTGCTTCACGCATGGTGCTGGCATTACGTGTATCGATGGAAATCTTCACGCCGCGCTTTTTTGCTTCGGATTTCAATTCAGCGATAATTGGCAATACGCGGTGTTGTTCTTCGTCTGGCGCAACAGGGGTTGCTTTGGGCCGAGTGGACTCCCCGCCAATATCAATGATATCGGCGCCTTCATCCATCAGCTGAATGCCGTGTTTGATGGCAGCATCAACCGACAAAAACTTCCCGCCATCAGAAAAGCTATCCGGCGTTGCGTTCAAAATGCCCATGAGGAGTGGTTGTTTCATTATTCTTTTTTCTGCTTTGCCAGAACGAACATTAACTTACGGGCTGCATTCTGCTTTAAAACTGTATTGCCTGCGCTGATAGGGCCTTGAATAACCACTTCCGTGCCTGTTTCTGGGTCTATGGCCGTTACCTTGGCCAAAGCGCCTATATGCGTGATTTCGAACAGGATTTCTTTAGCATTTTTGGGCTTCATATGGCTATTTCAGCATAAAAATAATTATTTCAGAAAGGCTTTGTTTAAGGCCCCGTTTTTGATAGGCTTTGCGTCCTTTGAATCTGTGTAGGAATTGGGTTTTTAAGAATTATGGAAACTATTGCACTTGCATCCGACCATCGCGGTTTTGCCTATAAGGAAGAGCTGACCGCATTCATCCGCAACTTGGGTTTCATGCCGCTGGATCTGGGCACAAAAAGCACCGACCGCGTGGATAGCCAGGACTATGGTGTAGCGGCGGCGTTAGCGTTGAAGGAAGGCCGTGCGAGCAAGGCCATCATTATCTGTGGCTCCGGCAATGGCATTGCTATCGCAGCGAACCGTTTCCGGCATGTACGCGCGGCACTTTGCCCGCATGCCACTGCAGCCAAAATGGCGCGCCAGCACAATGATGCAAACATCATCAGCCTTGCAGCAGATTTCATGGGATATGATCTTATCAAAGATTGCGTGGAAGTGTTTTTGAAGACCGAATTTCTTGGCGGGCGATATGCCGAACGCGTTGAAAAATTGAACAAACTTGATCCAAATAAATTTTAAGAAAGGTAAGACCAATGGCTTTAGCCCAAACAGTAAACGATAAACACGCAAACGACAGCGTTGCAGGAACACGCAATCGCTTCTTTGAAGAATCCGTTCGCACATCCGACCCTGAATTATTCGAAGCGCTGCGCGGTGAACTAAAGCGCCAGCAAGACCAGATTGAATTGATTGCATCGGAAAACATCGTTTCACGCGCGGTATTGGAAGCGCAAGGTTCGGTGCTGACCAACAAGTACGCTGAAGGTTATCCGGGCAAGCGTTATTACAATGGCTGCGAATATGTCGATATTGCTGAAAAACTGGCAATTGACCGTGCATGCAAATTATTCGGCTGCACCTATGCAAACGTGCAACCCAATTCCGGTTCACAAGCAAACCAAGCCGTGTTCATGGCCGTGATGAAACCCGGTGATACCTTCATGGGTCTTGATTTGGCGGCGGGCGGCCATTTGACCCACGGCGCAAGCGTGAACCAATCCGGTAAATGGTTCAACGTAGTCAGCTATGGCGTGAAGCGCGACACCCATTTGATTGATTATGATCAAATGGAAAAACTGGCGCATGAGCATAAGCCGAAATTGATTATCGCAGGCGGTTCTGCCTATCCGCGCACCATCGACTTTGCGCGTTTCCGCAAAGTGGCCGATGCGGTTGGGGCGGTATTTATGGTGGATATGGCGCATTATGCCGGTTTGATTGCGGGCGGCGTCTATCCAAGCCCATTCCCGCATGCGCATGTTGCGACCACGACAACGCATAAAACATTGCGCGGCCCACGTGGCGGCATGATTTTGTCGAACGATCCTGAGCTTGGCAAAAAATTCAACTCTGCCATCTTCCCGGGCATTCAAGGTGGCCCGCTGATGCATGTGATTGCAGCAAAAGCGGTTGCATTTGGTGAAGCTTTGCAACCATCATTCAAAACCTATGCACAAAATGTGCTTGATAACGCACGCGTTCTTGCTGACACATTGGTCAGCCATGGGTTTGGCGTTGTGTCGGGCGGAACGGACAGCCACATCGTGCTGGTCGATCTCACATCGAAGAATATTACCGGTAAGGATGCGACAACTGCTTTAGAAAACGCAGGCATGACATCGAACAAGAACGGTATTCCGTTCGACACCAAGCCACCAACCGTTACATCGGGCGTGCGCTTGGGTTCACCTGCTGCGACCACGCGCGGTTTCACTAAGGCGGAGTTCAAGCAGATTGCGAACTGGATTGCGGAAACCGTTGCTACACTTGCGCAAAATCCTGATGGAAATAATTTGGTCGAAGCCAAGGTAAAAGCGGAAGTGAAAGCTTTGTGCGATCGTTTCCCGATTTACCAAGCTGAAACACGATAAAGGAACGCTATGCGCTGCCCGTTCTGCGGACACGAAGAAAGCCAAGTGAAGGACAGCCGTTCAACGGATGATGACGCAGCTATTCGTCGTCGCCGTCAGTGCAATCAATGCGGCGCGCGGTTCACGACGTTTGAACGGGTGCAGCTGCGCGAGCTGATTGTTATTAAAAAGTCGGATGGCGAGCGCCAACCCTTTGAACGCAGCAAAGTTGAACGCTCGCTTCGTCTGGCACTGCGTAAACGCCCGATTGATGAAGAACGGATTGAAGCTGTGGTAAACAGCATCGTACGCCAGCTTGAAAGTCTGGGCGAAAACGAAATTACGACGAAACAAATTGGCGAATATGTAATGGATGCACTGCTCACGCTTGACCACGTTGGCTATGTGCGTTACGCATCGGTTTATAAAGATTTCCGCGAGCCGGATGATTTCAATGAGTTCATTGATAATCTGCGACAGGATAACCAGAAATCCGGAACATAAATGCACAACGACATCGACTATATGAAAATCGCGCTGAATATAGGCGCGCGCATGTTGGGGCAGGTAGCGCCAAACCCCTCGGTTGGATGTGTACTGGTCAATGATGGCATGATTGTTGGGCGCGGTGTAACGCAGCCGGGTGGACGCCCTCACGCTGAAACACAAGCCATTGCGCAGGCGGGCGAGCGTGCGCGTGGCGCAACGGCCTATGTGACATTAGAGCCGTGTTCCCATCACGGAAAAACGCCGCCATGCTCCGAAGCGCTGATTAACGTCGGCATCGTGCGCGTAGTTGCAACGATGGAAGACCCTGATCCACGGGTGAGTGGCAAAGGGTTTACCATGCTACGCGCAGCCGGTATCGAGGTTGTATCTGGTGTACTTGCTGAAGAAGCTGCATTCCAACAGGAAGGGTTTTTAAAGCGCGTGAAGCATGGTCGTCCCATGTTCACATTAAAACTTGCCAGCACGCTGGATGGCCGTATAGCCACTGAAAGCGGGGAAAGCCGCTGGATAACAGGCGAAACCGCGCGCAATTATGTACATACCCTGCGTGCATCAAATGATGCGGTCATGGTTGGAATTGGAACAGTATTAGCGGATGATCCAGAATTAACGTGTCGATTAGCTGGCCTTGAAAAAGCATCGCCCATCCGCGTCGTGGTAGATAGACAGCTTAATATTCCCATGAATGGAAAAATGGTGACATCTGCTGCTGAGCAACCATTGTGGATTATCACTCGTGAAAAAAGCGATGCCGGAAAAATTAAAGAATTGGAAAAGCGCGGCGCAGTGGTACTGACGGTTCCAACGAATGATGATGGGTATATTGATTTGGGGGTCGCAGCCCGCAAATTAGGTGAGCGCGGATTAACGCGGGTATTGGTTGAAGGCGGCGCTTATCTCGCAGCGGCCCTGATAAAGGACGGCGTGGTGGATAGGTTGGAATGGATCACTGCGCCAAGCCTTATTGGGGATGATGGCAAGCCAAGCTTAAAGCCATTAGGGGTTGAAACATTAGTACAGCGCCACCAATTCAAGCCTTATGCCTGTAAAATGCTTGGTAATGACAGGCTGGAAAGCTTTGTGCGGGCGGGATAGAAATGTTTACAGGATTAATTCAAGATGTAGGGCTTATCGTTGCGGTTGAAAAAACTGATAGCGATGTCGAGCTTGCGATCCAGACCAGAAACTTGGATTTGAACGCTGCAAAAATCGGCGCATCGATTGCGTGCAATGGTGTGTGTTTAACGCTTACTGAAAAAACAGGCGATACATTCAAGGTTCTGGCATCAGCTGAAACGCTGGCGAAGACAACGGTTGGCAAATGGGCGTTTCATACTGCCGTTAATCTTGAAGGCTCCCTTAAGCTTGGGGATGAGCTTGGCGGCCATCTGGTTTATGGCCATGTGGATGGCGTAGGGGAATGCGTGAGTGTTCGCGAAGAGGGCGATTGCTGGCGATTTGAATTCAGCGTGCCCAAGGATTTAGCGCCCTATATTGCGACAAAAGGTAGCGTTACGATTGATGGAATTTCGCTTACGGTAAACAGCGTGGATGGCAACCGTTTTGGGGTGATGATTATTCCACACACTTTTACCAATACAGCTATTCAACACGTAAAGGCTGGAACAAAAGTGAATATCGAAATAGATATGCTCGCGCGTTATGTTGCGCGTCTAAGAAACTTCGAGCAAAATTATAAGGTCGGATAATGGCAAGCGCAGCTCCAAAAAATGTGGAATGGCACAAGGCGCTTTCAAGCCCTGAAGAAATTATTGCCGAAGCCAAAGCAGGACGCATGTTCATTTTGGCTGATGATGAAAATCGCGAGAATGAGGGCGACATCATTATTCCTGCGCAACTATGCAATGCAGATGCTGTGAATTTTATGGCCAAACATGCGCGCGGGCTGATTTGTTTGGCGATGGATAGGCAAATGGTTGAACGCCTGAATATCCCGCCGATGAGTTCGAATAACGGCACACGCCATCAAACCGCATTCACAGTTTCGATTGAAGCACGGGAAGGCGTAACTACAGGCATTTCTGCCGCCGACCGTGCGCGCACCATTGCTGTGGCGATTGATCCAGAAAGCCGCCCTGAAGATATAGTAACACCTGGTCACGTATTTCCATTGGTTGCAAAGGATGGCGGCGTATTAGTACGTACAGGTCATACGGAAGCAGCGGTTGATATTGCGCGCATGGCAGGGTTACTGCCTGCGGGCGTTATCTGCGAAATCATGAAAGATGATGGCAGCATGGCTCGTATGCCGGATTTAATCGCATTCGCGCAATTACACAATATGAAGGTTGGAACGATTGCCGATTTAATTGCCTATCGCCGGCGCAAGGAAACCATTATTGAAAAGCGCATTAGCCAGCCCTTTCATTCTGTGTTTGGTGGTGAATTCCAGATGCATGTGTATGTGAACAAGGTTTCATATGCTGAACATATTGCATTGGTCAAAGGTGATTTAAGCGGCGATGCGCCCGTGCTCGTGCGCATGCATGCCATTAATGTTTTGGAAGATGTATTGGGCGGCGACAGTGATGGCAAAGGCGGGGAGATCCAAGCCGCCATGCAGGCCATTGCAAAAGAGGGTCGGGGCGCGATTGTGTTGCTGCGTGAACCGCAACCCAGCAGCCTTTCGCAGCGTTTATTAGCCGAACAAGCGGGTGAAAAACCCCCTGAAAAAATGAGTGGAAGTCTGCGTGATTACGGGGTGGGTGCCCAAATTCTGCTGGATTTAGGTATTAAAAAGATGATTTTGCTGACCAACTCCCCTAAGAAGCTGGTGGTTGGATTGGATGGATATGGGTTATCCGTTGAAGGCCACAGAGCAATTAAAGGTTCAAACCATGGCTGATAAAAAACCGCACATCATGATTGTTGAAGCGCCGTTTTATAAAAACATTTCGGCGGAATTGCTGAAAGGCGCACTGATTGTGCTCAACGCAAATGGTGCAACCTTTGAAAAATTTGAAGTGCCAGGAGCGTTGGAAATTCCAGCAGGTATTTTATATGGCATTAAAATGAAGCAATATCATCCGGCACGCCGCCGCTTTGACGGCTTTATCGCCTTGGGCTGTGTTATCAAAGGCGATACCTATCATTTTGAAGTGGTTTCGAACGAAAGTAATCGTGCGCTTAGCAATATGGTGGCTCATTATTCGCTCGCGCTTGGCAATGGTATTCTAACCACCTATACCGAAGAGCAGGCATGGGATCGTGCCAGCATTACCGGAGAAAACAAAGGCGGTGCTGCTGCACAAACGTGCCTTGATATGATTGCGCTCAAAGCCAAGCTTGGTCTTTGGCCCAGAGAATAAATTAGTGAATAAATAAGTAAATAACGTAGAAAGTTATAAATGTCCGAAGCATTAGAAAAAGCCCCAGAGAATAATAAACCATCATCGCCTGCGCAAAAATCTGCTGCGCGGATGGCAGCGGTGCAAGCGTTGTACACCATCGATTATACGGGGAATGCATCGGGTAGCACGGTTCAGGATTTCTTGCAGCGTAAAATGCCGGTTGATGTAGATGCACCTGTGCCCGAAGATTTTGATGCAGAATTATTCAGATCGATCGTTGATGGCACGCTGGCGCGCCAGAAGGATATTGACGATATGGTCAGTGGCGGCCTTGATCCCAAATGGCCGATGGATAGATTGGAAAAAATTATCAAAAGCATTTTGCGCGCAGGCGTTGGCGAATTGCTGACCCATGCGCAAACCGATACTGCCATCATCATCAATGATTACGTCAACGTCGCGCACGGGTTCTTTGCAGGCAAGGAGCCTGCGCTGGTGAACGCCGTGCTTGATAAAGTTTCCAAATCCCTCCGCAGTTAATCTCATTAAGGCCAATCCATGAACGAATTTGACCGTATTGCGCGTTTTTTTAAACCGCTTGCCAAAGATTTTCCCGGCGCATTCAATCTGACCGATGATGCCGCGATTATGCAGACCCCACCGGGCGTTGATCTGGTGGTGACAACGGATGCGATGGCGGAAGGCATTCATTTTGCTGCAACCGATACACCACAAAGCATCGCGCAGCGTTTGTTGCGCAGCAATTTATCCGATTTGGCAGCCATGGGTGCGCAGCCTGTGAGTTACACCTTGGTAACAGCGTTGAACAAGGATGTGACCGATGATTGGTTGCAGGCGTTTTCTGAAACATTGCAAGGGGACCAGAAGAAATATGCTGTTCATTTAATGGGCGGCGATACCATTCGCAGCGAAGGTGCAATGCATTTTTCCATTACCGCTTTTGGCGTTGTGCCACATGGCCAATTACTTCGCCGTACGTTGAAACGCGCGATGATGCCAAGTGATGTCTATGATATTTATGTCAGCGGCACGATTGGCGATTCAACTTTGGGTTTGATGGCCGCGCAGGGTAAAAAACTTTACGGCGTTAATTCCGAAGATATTGAATTTTTAAAACAGCGCCATTATGCGCCCGAACCACGGCTTGAATTGGCGCGCACTATTCGTACATTCGCATTGGCAGCGATTGATATTTCTGATGGGCTTGCCGCAGATATTGGTCATATCGCGGTTGCATCGCAGGCACAGGCAATTATCGAAGCCGATAAAATCCCATTATCGCCAGCGGCAAAAAAAGCATTAGATGCTTGGCCGGAACATCTGGAAGCCATTCTGACAGGCGGCGAAGATTATGAACTTGCGTTTATTATTGATGAGCGCGAGGCGGGGTTGTTAAAAATAGCATCGACCAAAATTAATGTGCCATTAACCAAAATTGGCCAATTAAAGTATGGCGAGGGTGGTATTCAGGTTCTGGATGCTAATAAACGGATGATGATGCTCAAGCAAAAAGGCTGGCAGCACTTCTAACCCTTTGTGCAGCCACGGAAATTTAGCTAAAAAGCCGTGCAATCTTAAACGGATGTTATTGCATCACGGTGTAAACTCACTTTATTCATTGAAGATATATTCAAAGCTATAGTGAGTTTTTTATGCGTAAGTTTTTAATCGCTCTTTGCATGCTTTTGGCAGCGACATTGTATGTTGCTCATCCTGCTTATGCCGGAGGACATGGCGGAGGCGGCGGTGAGAAAAAAGCCGAAGGTGGGCATGGCGAGAAAAAGGAAGAAAAGAAAAAAGGTAAGGGCCCGGGACTTGACGTCACTGATGGCCCCGCGAATTCATATTACCTGAAACTTGATCCGATGATTATGCCTGTGCTTGGCAAAGACAATGTACAGGAAGTTGTATCGATGATTGTCGCATTGCAGGTGTCGGAGCAAAAAAATATAGCCGAAGTCAGCCATCTTGTTCCAAAAATCAAAGATGCGTATATGAGCGCGTTATACGGTAATTTGAACAAAGCTTCCTACCGTAACGGCCAGTTTCTTGATATCAATAAAGTCAAAAACAAGCTGGTTTTGGTAACGGAAGGTTTTGCTGATAAGAAGGTCATTCAAGACGTTCTTATTCAGGGCGTCAGCCAACGTAGATTTAACTAATCCACAAAATTCATTGCCAGAGTGCGTCTTTTAGGCCGCATTACACGCCATTAGACGTAATGTAGCCAACTTTGCCCCTTGACCAACCCCCGTACATGCGTTGAAACTTGCCGCTTCTTAATTGGGGCAGCATTCGTTTGCCCCATTTCCTAGTTTTACAATAGGTTTCACAAAGAAAGGGACAGTCCATGCTTATGGAACAGTCGTTTGTTATTATTTTAGCGTGTGTGGCGCTTGCCATTTTATACAGTCTTTTGACCGCAAGCAGCATCTTCAAAGCATCCGCCGGCAATGCCAAAATGCAGGAAATTGCCAAAGCCATTCAGGAAGGTGCGGGCGCTTACCTTAACCGTCAATACACCACCATCGGTGTTGTGGGTGTTGTGGTTGCAGCACTTCTTTTCTTTGTTCTCGGCGCAAAAGTGTGTATCGGCTTTGTGATCGGCGCGGTGCTTTCAGGTATTGCCGGTTACATCGGCATGTATGTATCGGTTCGCGCAAACGTGCGCACCTCGCAAGCGGCAACGGGCGGTCTTGCTCCTGCGCTTAGCATTGCATTCAAATCCGGCGCGGTAACGGGTATGCTCGTTGTAGGTCTGGGCCTGTTCGGCGTTGCTGGCTACTATTACTATTTGCTTGCAACTGGCGGCAGCGAAGATATTCGCCCAACCATTGAAGCACTGGTGGCTTTGAGCTTTGGTTCATCACTTATCTCCATTTTTGCCCGTCTTGGCGGCGGTATCTTCACCAAGGGCGCAGACGTAGGCGCAGACCTTGTGGGTAAGGTTGAAGCTGGAATTCCAGAGGATGATCCACGTAACCCTGCCGTTATCGCTGATAACGTAGGTGACAATGTGGGCGATTGCGCAGGTATGGCAGCCGACTTGTTCGAAACCTATGCCGTAACCATGGTAGCAACCATGCTGCTTGGCGCGATGTTCTTCACCGGTGATGCGCGCGGCATCATGATGATGTTCCCGTTGCTGATTGGCGCGTTATGTATCGTGGCATCGGTTATCGGCAGCTTCTTTGTAAAGCTTGGCAAAGACAACAACATCATGGGTGCTTTGTATAAAGGCTTTACGGTGTCGGCTGTTATTTCCGCCGTTCTTATCATTGGGCTGACCTATCAATCATTCAATGGCGCAAGCATTGCGCTTACAGATGGTCGTACCATCGATATGAAGGATTTGATTGTCTGCGTGCTGACAGGGCTTGGTGTGACATGGGCGTTGATTGTTATCACTGAATACTACACGGGCACCAATTTCCGCCCTGTGCGTTCAGTGGCCGCAGCATCACAAACGGGTCACGGCACCAACGTCATTCAGGGGCTTGCGGTTTCGATGGAATCCACCGCATTGCCTGTGATTGTGATTTGCGCAGGTATTCTGATTGCCTATACCTTTGGCGGTCTTTATGGCATTGGCATTGCCGCAACCACCATGCTCGCGCTTGCTGGCATGGTTGTAGCGCTGGATGCTTATGGTCCTGTGACCGATAACGCTGGCGGTATTGCCGAAATGTCGAGCCTGCCAAAAGAAGTTCGCGTTGTTACTGACGCGCTCGATGCGGTTGGTAACACCACAAAGGCTGTAACCAAAGGTTATGCGATTGGTTCTGCTGGATTGGCGGCGTTGGTATTGTTTGCATCCTATATTCAGGATTTGAAGCATTACTTCCCTAAGACAGTTGTGACCTTTGAATTGCAAAATCCATACGTTGTTGTGGGCTTGCTGATTGGAGGTTTACTGCCATACCTGTTTGGCGCCATGGGCATGACTGCTGTGGGCCGCGCTGCGGGTTCCGTGGTGGTTGAAGTCCGCCGCCAGTTCAAAGAAATCAAAGGCATCATGGAAGGTACCGCCAAACCCGAATACGGCAAGGCAGTAGATATGCTGACCAAAGCCGCGATTGGCGAAATGGTTGTTCCGTCATTACTGCCCGTGTTCGCACCGGTTGTATTGTTCGGCGTAATTTACTTCGTAAACGGCCTCGCATCAGCATTCACCGCACTTGGCGCGATGTTGCTCGGCACCATCGTAACAGGCGTGTTTGTTGCTATCTCGATGACTTCGGGTGGCGGCGCATGGGATAATGCCAAAAAGTATATCGAAGAAGGCAATTTCGGCGGCAAGGGCAGCGATGCTCACAAGGCTGCTGTTACCGGTGACACCGTTGGCGATCCTTACAAGGATACCGCGGGCCCAGCCATTAATCCGATGATCAAGATTATCAACATCGTGGCATTGCTGTTGCTCGCTATTATGTCGAAGTTCATCACTGGCTAATTGCCAAAAATAACTATTTGAAAACCCCTTATTCAGAAATGGATAAGGGGTTTTCTTTTTGCTAGGATCGGGGCATGGCAGAGCACACAAAAACAGCATGCGTTGTAATTATCGGCAACGAAATTCTTACCGGACGCACCCAAGACGTAAACCTGAATTATATCGGCAAGAAATTGATGCAAAAAGGCATCAAGCTGATGCAGGCGCGGGTGATATCCGATATTGAAGGGGATATCATCAAGACCGTGAACGAAGTTCGCGCTGCGTATGATTACGTGTTCACCACTGGCGGCATCGGTCCCACGCATGATGATATTACCGCGGACTGCGTTGCCAGGGCCTTTGGAGTAAGCATCGATGTGAATGAAGATGCCCGTCAGATTTTAATTGCGCATTACAAGGGCGTAGAGCATTTAAACGAAGGACGTTTGCGCATGGCGCGTATTCCGGAAGGGGCCAGTTTAATCCCAAATCCGGTTAGTTCTGCGCCCGGGTTCTGCCTTGGCAATGTGTATGTAATGGCGGGTGTGCCCAGTGTGATGCAAGCCATGCTGGATGGTGTTTTAAGTAAGTTGCAAGGCGGGCCAGCAATTAAAAGCTGGACGATTACATCGCTGGTTCCTGAAAGCGTGATTGCCAAAGAATTAGGTGAGATTGCCGCCAAATATCCTGATTTGGATATTGGGTCATACCCATATTTCCGCGCGGGCGGGTTTGGGCTTAGCCTTGTAGTCAGGGGGCAGGAAGAATCTGTGATTTCCGCCGCGACGCAGGATCTGTGTCTTCTAATAAAGCGCCACGGGGGCGAGCCGACTGTTCATCAGGAATAAATGTTCCTTTGATGGTTTTGCCGATGATGAACATCATCAGCATAATAATCGTCCAATAAAGCACATGTTTGTAGATACGCTTATTGCCCTCGCGCCAATTCATAATGGCGTAGGGAAGCAGGATAAAACACCCGCATAAAATCGAGAAGAACAGCGTTTTTTCGTCCATGCCCATGCTGCATTATCTTGTGCAGTATGGATGCGGGCAAGCGCTTATTTACGTGCGTTCAGTGCAACGAATGGACGCTGCGGTGCGCCTGTATAAAGCTGGCGCGGGCGACCAATTTTTTGTGTTGGATCCGACAGCATTTCTGCCCAATGCGCGACCCAGCCCGTGGTACGTGCCAATGCGAATAATGGGGTAAACATCTTGGTCGGGAAGCCCATCGCGCGAAGGATAATACCGGAATAGAAGTCCACGTTAGGGTACAGCTTGCGCGTGACGAAATAATCATCCTGCAATGCAATCTTCTCCAATTCCATTGCAATATCCAGCAAGGGGTCTTTCACGCCCAAATCTCCCAATACTTCATGGCAGGTCTGGCGCATGATGGTCGCACGCGGGTCAAAATTCTTATAAACGCGGTGACCAAAACCCATCAGGCGGAAATTATCGCTCTTGTCTTTCGCGCGTGCGATGCAGTTTGGAATATTGGCTACCGTGCCGATTTCCTCCAGCATCTTCAACACAGCTTCGTTTGCGCCGCCATGGGCCGCACCCCAAAGGGATGCAATACCAGATGCAATACATGCAAACGGGTTCGCGCCTGATGAACCTGCAAGGCGTACGGTTGAAGTTGATGCGTTTTGTTCATGATCGGCATGGAGAATGAAAATCCGGTCCATCGCCTTTGCCAAAATCGGATTGATTTTGTAAGGCTCTGCCGGAACTGAGAAGGTCATATTAAGAAAGTTCTCGGTGTAGCTCAGATCATTTTTCGGATACACGAATGGCTGACCAATCGAGTATTTATAGGCCATGGCTGCAATCGTTGGCATCTTGGCAATCAGGCGGTGCATCGATATTTCGCGCTGCACGGGGTCGTTTATATCCAAGCTGTCGTGATAGAATGCCGAAAGCGCGCCAACAACGCCTGTCATAACCGCCATAGGATGCGCATCGCGGCGGAAGCCCGAATAAAATTTCATCAGCTGTTCATGCACCATGGTGTGATAGGTGATGTGCTTTACGAATTCGGTTTTCTGAGGCGGGGTGGGTAATTCGCCGTGTTGCAGCAGGAATGCAACTTCCATGAAATCACTTTTGGTCGCCAAATCTTCAATCGCGTAACCGCGGTGCAGCAGAATGCCTTTTTCACCGTCAATGAAAGTGATTTTGGACTCACAGCTTCCCGTGGAAGTAAAACCAGGGTCGAATGTGAAATGCCCTGTTTCGCTGTAAAGCTTGCTTATATCGATAACCTTTGGCCCGATGGAGCCATTATACATGTTCAATTTATAACTTTTGCCGGTTGAATCTTCGGTGAGAGTAACCGTTTCGCCCGATGGTTTTGCAGGTACAAAGGCGGGTGTAGGGGGCAGATTTGACATGCGGGCAGCTCCAAAAGATTGGCCCCGCAAGATAGGCAGGGCAGGGGAAGATTCTACAATCAAACCATAGGGAAATATGGTTAACGGCCTGTTAACCGTTGGAATACCAAATCGTTTCTGGGCCTCAAATTAAGCCTGCTACATCAAACTTGCAAGGCTGGGCTTATTGTTCTAATTAAGCCCTCTTAATCCTTCGAAAAACAGCAATAGAAACGTGTTCATTATGACTGAAGCTGCTCACCAAACAGATGTTGTTATCATCGGCGCAGGACCGACAGGTCTTTTTGCCGTGTTTGAACTTGGCCTCAATGATATGAAGTGCCACCTGATTGATATTCTGGATCGTCCGGGCGGCCAGTGTGCAGAGCTTTATCCTGAAAAACCGATTTACGATATTCCGGCCATTCCGATGTGTACGGGTCAGGAATTAACCGACCGTTTGATGGAACAAATCAAACCATTCCAGCCGGTGTTCCATTTATCACAAATGGCCGAAAAAATTGAAAAGCAGCAGGACGGTACATGGAATGTAACAACTGACCGTGGCACGCAGATTAACTGCAAGGTTGTGGTCATTGCAGCAGGTGGCGGAAGCTTTGTTCCAAAGAAGCCGCCTATTAAAGGCATTGAAGAATATGAAGGCGTTTCGTTGTTCTATGCCGTTAAGAAGATGGATCAGTTCCGCGGCAAGCGCGTTGTAATTGCGGGCGGCGGCGATAGCGCGCTTGATTGGGTTGTAAACTTGCAGCCGATTGTAAAGGAACTAACGCTTATTCATCGCCGCGATGAATTCCGCGCAGCCCCGGATACGGTTGCAAAGATGCGCGCCTTGGTTGCTGAAAAGAAAATGACATTGAAAATTGCGCAAATCACCAGCCTTAAAGGGCAGGGTAGCCAGATTGAAGCATTAAAGCTGAAGGACGAAACAGGCGAATACGAATATCCCTGCGATACGTTATTGGCGTTCTATGGCCTCACCATGAAGCTGGGGCCGGTTGCCAATTTTGGTATCGAATTCCAGAACGAAGTTATTCCGGTCAATACCGCGAATTTTGAAACCAATGTGCCTGGTGTATTTGCGATTGGTGATATCAACACCTATCCTGGCAAGATGAAGCTCATTTTATCCGGCTTCCATGAAGCGGCGCTGATGTCAAAGAAGGCCTTTGAATATGTGCATCCAGGCCGCAAATACCGCTTCCAGTACACAACCTCAAGCTCTGATTTACAAAACAAACTAGGCGTAGAAGAAAAACAGGAACAAGCCGCATGAAAATCTTAGTTACCGATAAAGATGGAAAAGAACACGAATTGGATGCCGTAACCGATTGGAGCGTTATGGAAGTTATCCGTGACTCTGGTCTTGAAATGCTGGCCCAGTGCGGTGGTTCATGTGCTTGCGCAACCTGCCACGTATATGTTGATCCTGAATGGGTTAATCGTGTTCCCGAGCCAACCGAGGAAGAAATCGGTATGCTGGATGGTGCATTCAATGTGAACGAACAGTCACGGTTGTCATGCCAGCTGTTTTGCAGCGAAGCGACCAATGGGCTGAAGGTCAAAATCGCCCCTGGTTCTTATTAATCAGGTTATTTTACAAAGCTAGTGCCCGCCGCTTGTCGGCGAGCCACCGGGTTTATTGGCGGGCAATACGCATAGCGAAATTACCAGTGCGCCTGCCATCAATATTCCCATTAATTCAAAAGTGTCAGAGTAGGCGAGGATATTCGCCTGCTGTTGCAAGGTCTGGTTGATATGCCCCATAGCGCTGTGTGCATCGGGTATTACTTTTTGTGTTTGCGATAGAAGTCGTTCGTAATTTTGACTACCCGGGACAAGATGCTCGGAAAGAAAGTGCCGATGTACTTGCTGCCCATGCGAGATGAACGCCTGCGCAATCGCAATACCGATACTGCCACCTAAATTACGTGACAATGAAAACAACGCAGAAGCCTTATTACTTCGCTCTTTTTCGATATTTGCAAAGGCAAGAGCGCTGATAGGAATAAACAGGAACGGTAAACCGATTACTTGCAATATTCGGAATATTACGAAAGTATGAAAATCGGTTTGTGGTGTAAAACCCATGGTTGCAAACATGCCGACACTGCACAGGGTAAGGCCAATTGCAATCAGATAGCGCGCTTGCACCTTACTCACCATTTTGCCGACAAGCGGCATGAAAAAAATGACACAAAGTGCGCCGGGCGATAAAATGAATCCTGCCCATGTGGCGTTATAACCGTATTCGGTTTGCAGCATCAGCGGCAACAAGGCGCTGCTGGAATAAAGCACAAAGCCGGTCAGAAAAATGAGTATGCAGGATGAAAGAAACGCCCGGTTGGTCAGCAGCGATAAATCAACAATTGGTTCTGCGCGCTTCCACAGCCAAATGGCAGCGATGGTCAGGCAGGTAAAGCTGGTCAGCGACCATATCTGAATAAATCCGCTGCTAAACCAGTCTTCCGTCTGGCCTTTATCTAAAACGATTTGTAATGCAGCAAGCCCCAGTGAAACAAGCCCAAGGCCCACAAAATCAATTTGGCGAAAGCCTTTGGCTTTTGCATGCGGCGGATCTTCTACTAGGCGCCATACGAAAAATGCAGCCACAAGCCCAACCGGAATGTTTATATAAAAAATCCAGCGCCAGTCGATGTTATCGGTAATCACTCCGCCAAGCGTTGGCCCAAGAACCGGTGCAACAATCATGGTAAGGCCGGTGATGGTAAATACTGCGCCGCGTTCCTTGGGCGGGAAGCTATCTAGAATAATAGCTTGCTGCGTGGGTTGCAGACCGCCGCCGGCTGCGCCTTGAATGATACGGAAGATAACAAGACCAATAAGCGACGTTGCTGCGCCGCATGCAAAAGATGCGATGGTAAACCCAAGTATGCAGATAATAAAAAAGCGCTTGCGCCCCAATACGTCCGATAGCCATCCGGAAAGCGGCAAGATAATGCCATTGGCAACAAGGTAGGATGTTAAAACCCATGTGCTTTCTTCCTGTCCTGCACCAAGCGAACCGGCGATGTGCCGCAGTGATACGTTGGTAATGGTTGTGTCTAGCACTTCCATAAACGTAGCGAGGCTGACCACAAACGCCACCAGCCATTTGTTCGGAACGGGTTTGGCTGCGGGGTGGGCTACATCACTCATTTTTTGGCGGGTTCTTTGGCGTCAGGCCCAGTTTGTGGCGCGTCTTCATCAACATACACAGTTGCAATCACGGAAAGCCCAGCGCCAAGTACTTCGTTATTTTCAGGAAGTGTGTTCAAAAGAATTTTTACGGGCACACGTTGTACAATTTTTACAAAATTACCCGTAGCATTTTCAGGTGGGAAGGCAGAAAAACGTGCGCCTGTCCCATGCATAATGCTATCGACAACGCCTTTCAGTTTTAAATGCGGATATGCATCGATGTGAATGTCGGCCTTTTCTCCGCCGCGCATGTGGGTGATTTGAACTTCCTTGAAATTAGCAACCACCCAGCGTTCAGGCGTCACGATGCTGAATAATTCTTTGCCCGGAGTGATGTATGCACCTTTTTCAGCGTTGCGCATCGTAATAACACCGTCTTCCGGTGCAAGGATTTTGGTGTCGGCAAAATCTTTCTCGGCAATGGCTAGTTGTGATTTTGCGTTATTATAAACAGCAATCGCGGATTGTTCATTGGCAATCGCATTGTCGATTTCGCGGCGGCTTCCGGCGGTTTCGCCAATAGCCTGTTGGCGTTTTGCGTTAATGCTTGCATTTTTTGCTAGAACTTCAGCTGATGCTACCAGCGCGCGTTGTGCATCAAGGCGTAGTTGGTAGTCCAGCGGGTCTATTTCAACGAGGACTTCGCCTTTTTTTACGCTCTGGTTGTCTTTGATATTAAGCTTTGAAATATACCCACTGATGCGTGAGCTAATTGGAATGACGTGCGCTTCAATTGTTGCATCATCGGTTATCTCGCGGCCCTTGTTGGCAAGGGTAAAAAGACCCCATCCCAGCACAATCACAAGAAGGACAATGCCGATTATCTTTTGTTTTTTTTGCATAAGATGGGGTTTTCTATTTTAGCGATAATCTATTTAAGATGCCATTTTGTATTCAACTTGTTCGGTTGCAAGCGCCTTTTGGTATGCAGGGCGGGCAATCACCCGTGCGAATAACGCACGTGTCTTTGGGCCGATGGTGATCGGTACTGGGATGTTACCGCTCCAGTTTGCAATCACAGTCAGTAAAATATCGCCAATCGTGCATTCTTCACCGCACAGATAAAGCTGGTTTTGCAACTGATCTTCAACGTCTTGCCACAGGCGGTTAATCCATTCGGCAGCTTTTTTCAGGAATACATCCTTGCCGGCTTCTTCGCTGCGCATCAGCCAGAAGCAACGACTATAGGCAGGGTGTAGGGTGGAATTGCAGAACATCAGCCATTGCAAGGCCTGTGCACGTGCCCAGCCTTTGCTTGGCAATAGATAGCTGGAATGCTTATCGGCAAGATAAGTCAGGATAGCGCCGCCTTCCAGCATAGCTTTACCGTCTTCAGCCAACGCAGGCACCTGACCACGGGGATTGATTTTCAAAAATGCTTCGCTTCTGTTTTTACCTTCACGGATGGCAGTGTTTTCCAATTCGAACTCCGCGCCGATTTCGTTCAAAAGAACGTGAATGGCCATAGAACAGCTGCCGGGGGAATAATAAAGCTTATACATAACGTACCTCCGATAAAGGGTTTGGGAAGGTAGGATATAGTTCACAGCACTTAGCCGTCAATGCCGCCCAAATGCTTGAATAGGATGCGGAAAAAGAATGTATCCCCCGATCTCACGCCAGTACGCACGGTATGATCGCGCGTCATGCTCAGGAAGGTTGTGAAGCATTCATCTTGATAGGTAAGTGATAAAGCGGTCGTGCGCGGGCCATCAGTAACGGGGCGCAAATCATTCGTTTGGTCAAAGTTGAATGCCCAAAATTGGGCAAACTGTGTTGTAAAGCCGAATTTAAGTTCTTCCACCCGGTTGGAAACACCCGGAACGAATATGGCGGGGTCGCTATAGGTATAGGTAAAGCGCGGACGGAATTCCGGCACGCCAAAGCTGGTATAGACTTCGTGGCGGCGCGATGTTGCCAAATCCTTATCGATGCGGAAGTTATAATCCATCGTCATCCATTTACCCGGATCTAGTTTTAACTGGCCAACATAGTCGGAAAGCGGTGCATCAAACCCCGTGCCTTTTGGAAATAGCGGGTCATCGCTAATTCGGTAACTTTGTCCAAATGTGAATTCGCTGAAGCCACCGGAATGATTATAAAAGCCGGTTTTAAAGCCATAGCTGGTGCGTATGCCTTGTTCCATACTATCCGTACCGGGATAGCGGTTTAGCTCGAATAAATTAGTTGTATCAAAATCGACGTCCAAGCTGTCTTCATTTGGAATGCGCGGGTCAAGTTTGCGGGTAGGCGATGCGCTGAGCGCAAAAATCGGTTCAATGGTATGGGTGAAGGTTTCAGCATAACCTGCAAGTGGATAGCTAAGCGTTGCCTGACCTTGCGGAAATAAACGGTTGGTCACATCATCATTATAAATACGGCCGGGCACGTCCGTTGAAACCAGATTGTTCACTAGAAAAGTGTCGTTGCGCACCGAGCCTTTTAATGTGCTCACAAACCCAAGCGGGAGGATATCGCGGCGCTCCCAACCGAAATCAACACCAAATTTTTTAACGTCCTGTCCGCTGTCACGTTTCAGCGAAACGGCCTCGCCATCAAACGACCAGCGGCCGCCAAGTGTCATATTTGGTTCGCCCAGCTGTGATACGCGTAAACGTGGTAATACCAATGGTTGTTGGGGACGTCCGCCGGGACGGTTATCCTGGAAATAGTACATTTCCACTGCGCCAAATCCGCGGCCTTTGAACCCTTCGACAAACAAGCGGTTGGTTAGGACGTCATCCTTTGTTTCGTTGTAGCGTGCGAGATAATTTTTATCGGTCTGCACGGCGAAATCAGCACCTGTTCTAAATACGTTATCAATATCGAAATGCGCATAGCCTGCCAAATGTCCACGGATTTGGTCTTTTTTTGTAATACCATCATCATCAACGCGGTCTGTCACCACGAAGGAATGATCGATATTGATATCCCCATGCTCGTAGCGTTTGCGCAATACACCTGCAAAACGCATTCCGTCTTTCCCATTGAAGTTCGGTTTAAATGTGTAATCTGCATCCGGCGCTATATCGAAGTAATAGGGAACAACCGCCTGCGATCCTAAATCTGGCGAATTGACATAACGGATATTCAACAGTCCTTGCCGACGTTTTACCGTTGGATCGGGGTGCGACATGTAAGGCGTGTATAACAACGGTATGCCCCACATTTCCAGCGTCGCATCGCGGTAGATAATATTCTTTTCAACATTATCATGCGTAACTTTGGCAGCTTTTACTTGCCAAATAGGGGCTTTGCGCGGATTGGCAGCGCATAAATCGCATGGCGAAAACATGCCCATGCCAAACAGCATATAGCGGTTATCAAGTCGTCTTGCGTCATTGGCAATAAAGCGTGAATTGTCGGTCATAAGCATGGCCACGTGTTCCGCGCTGCCATGCGCAAAATTACTGCTCAGCGTACTTTTCTTTGCATAGATAACATTGCTGTCTTCGGTAATGAGCGCGACGTTTCCATTTGCCTTTACGATATCCAGCTTTTGCTGGTATTCGACATGTTCGGCTTGCAGAATTTTTTTATCGTTATGGATTTCAACCGCGCCGCTGGCCGTTACGATGCCATTTGGGTCGTCATTGGTAATTTCATTTGCGGAGAGAAGATACTGGTCTTTTTCTTCTTCTGCTTTTATGGGCGCTTTGCTCGATTTTGTAGTGGTTGGTTTGGCCGTTGGCTTTATTTCACCATCGGCGTGGGCAGGAGGTGGCATTAAAAAAAGACATGATAGCGCAAACGCTAAAAACCCCTTCATCATGTGCTTTGAGTAAAACCGCATGCCCTAAACCTGAAGAAACCTAGATAAGGGATTGATTAAACGATTTTTTCTTTCGCAAGCGAAGTCATTTTCTGGCGGGTGCCACGCAGGAAGGCTGGCAAATCGTCACCAAAGCCCACTACATTTGAATCTGCGTTATCACTGGGCTGTTCTTGACCACGTTCGTGATTCTGGCCGGAACGGCCGTTTCGCTCACCTTTGTAACGGTCACGATTACGTTCAGGGCGGGATTCACGACGTTCGCCACGATTATCACCCCGATTAGTTGTGCGGCTTTCACCGCGTTCATGGCGTGATTTGAAATGCGGGTGCGGGGTGTCGGAACCTTGTTCTGTTAACCCTTCAACCTTCACTTCAGGAATTTCTTTTTTGATAAGTGCGACGATATTGGCGAGCAGCTTGTCATCATCCGACGTTACAAATGTGAATGCCTTGCCATCTGCACCTGCACGGCCTGTGCGGCCAATACGGTGAACGTAGCTATCGGCATCAAATGGCACATCGAAGTTAAACACGGCATCCACGCCTTTAATATCAAGGCCGCGCGCAGCTACATCGCTGCAAATCAATAATGCAATTTCACCTTTTTTGAATTTATCCAAGGCTTCATTGCGTTTGGTTTGAACCATATCGCCATGCAAGCCCGCCGCGGAGAAGCCATGACGTTGCAAGGATTCAACCAGTATATTGATATCTTTCTTGCGGTTGCAAAATACGAATGCGCTTTTGAATTCGTGTTGTTTTAAAAGGGTTCTCAGCGCTTCACGTTTTTGTTTGAAACCAAGACGCACGATGCTTTGTTCAACTGTGCTGGCTGTAGTTGCTGGCGCAGAAACCGATACTTCCTTTGGGTTCATGAGGAATTTATCAGCGAGCTTCTTGATTTCAGCCGGCATGGTAGCCGAGAAGAAGAGAGTTTGACGAATTTTTGGCAAAATGCCTGCGATTTTTTCAATGTCAGGGATAAAGCCCATATCGAGCATGCGGTCGGCTTCATCAATCACGAAAATCTTGATGTCATGAAGCATGACATTGCCCCGTTCGTATAAATCAAGCATACGGCCCGGTGTTACGATTAGCACATCTACGCCGCGTTCCAGCTTTTTAATCTGGTCTTCCATACCTTGGCCGCCGGTGAGTAATGCGACGGATAAATTCAATCCCTTGCCATAGTAATTGAAATTCTCAGCTACCTGTGCCGCCAATTCGCGCGTAGGTTCCAAAATGATCGAGCGCGGCATGCGTGCCTTTGCTTTTCCGGATGATAGAATTTCAATCATCGGCAGGGCGAAGCCTGCGGTTTTACCCGTACCTGTTTGCGCGCATCCAAGTACGTCACGCCCCATGAGTACATAAGGGATGGCTAATTCTTGGATGGGGGTGGGTTCTTTATATCCGCGCTCTTCAAGCGCAGCTAAAATCTCGGGCTTTAAGCCCAATTCGCTAAATAACAACTCTTCCTCACAATTTCTTCAAAAGCCGCTATGGGCTTTCACATCTTTCGGCTTTTTCAGATGCAAGCCTCTTGCATCGCGGCATGACTTAGCATAAAGCCCCTGTACTCTTCAATCCCGCATTCTAAGGAAAAGGTGCATTTTAACCCGTGAAACCAACGCTTGTTCTACTGCCTGGCTTGCTTTGCGATAAAGCCCTTTGGCAGCATCAAATCAATGCCTTAGGCGCTTATGTTGACGTTATTGTGCCCGATTTAACAGGGCATGACAGCATGCCTGAATTAGCTAAAACCGTGCTTTCCATGGCACCTGACAGCTTTGCTTTGGCAGGGCTTTCCATGGGCGGGTATGTGGCGATGGAGCTAATGCGCCAAGCGCCACAACGAATCACGCAGCTTGCACTGATTGATACATCGGCGCGTCCTGATACGGATGAAAGCCGCAGGAAACGCCGCGGTCTTATCCAACTCGCGCAAAAGGGCGACTTTAAAGGTGTGACGCCGCGCTTGCTACCCATGCTCATCGCTGCGTCACGGTTGCAAGATGAAGAACTAACGAAGTTGATTATCGATATGGCGGGCAGGGTGGGCATGCATGCTTTCTTAAATCAGCAAAAAGCAATTTTAGGTCGCATTGATAGCCGCCCGCATCTGTCACTTATCACCGTACCAACCACGATTATTTGTGGGGAGCAAGATGCGCTCACCTCGCCTGAGCATGCGCAAGAAATGGCAAACTTTATCAAGGGCGCGGAGTTGCATATCATTCCCGGCGCAGGACACCTCGCGCCATTAGAGCAGCCAGCGCCTGTGAACAAAATTTTGAAAAAGTGGCTTGGAATTTCCGAAAAATAATTAGCCGTTATTCTTTAAAAGGAAACGGCTTTGCATCCGATGCGTAGGTAATATAGGCCACAAGGTCGCGCGCATATTCCGCGAGCTTTGCATTGAAATCCTGTAAGCTGCCCAATGGTTTTCCAGTTAAAATACGCGTCACAAATTGAATGACGGCAACAACACCCGTAATCGCAAATACGATATAAAAAATGACCATGAACAAAACCATGAAGAACAGACGGACCCAAGTTCCCGTATCCTGAACCTGACTTTTGATTTGGTCTTCAATTGGGCTTTGGTGTGAATTTGAATTTTCGTTGTCGGACATGAAACGAGCCTTGCAGAAGTGTGACTTTATGGGCGATTTCTAGCAAAAAAAAGCCAAAACCGAAACATCATTTTGATAATTGAACCAAAATAGTTTTAAATACAGGGGTTAAAGCATTACGCATCTCTAATATATATTATGTCAGAACCCCTCATCATCGCGCTCGCCCAATTAAACCTGACTATCGGGGGGATTGCGGCAAATGCCGAAAAAATCAAAATCGTGCATCAAAACGCGGCCAATCAGGGCGCTGATTTGATTGTGACGTCCGAATTATCCATCAGCGCCTATCCACCGGAAGATTTGACGCTGCGCCCGACTTATGTAGATGCGTGCATGAAGGCCGCTGAAGAACTGGCGCTGGTTACCAAAAATTCCGCCGCGTTGATTATCGGCCTTCCTTGGAAAAATTCGGAAGGTGGTAACCCGTATAATGCTGCTGCGTTGCTGATGAACGGCAAGATCGAACAGGTTTGGTATAAATACGATTTACCCAACTACGGCGTATTTGACGACAAACGTGTATTCAGCTTTGGCGGTAAGGATGATGGCGAGCCATTCCTAATCAAAGGCGCGCGTATTGGCGTGACCATCTGCGAAGATATGTGGAGCAAGGAACGCGCCGCATCGCTTAAACGCCGCGGCGCAAATATTCTTGTCACGATTAATGCCAGCCCGTTTGAAACAGATAAACCACTGGTGCGTCGTGCGATTATGACTGCGCGCATCAAGGAAACCGGATTGCCGATTGTGTATGTGAACCAGCTCGGCGGGCAGGATGAATTGTTATTTGATGGCGGTTCATTTGTGATGAATACCAAAGGCGAAGAATGCGTTAATCTAGGCCAATATCAGGAGAAAGTGCAGCTCACCTATTGGCATAAGCAGGGTGAACATTGGGTTCCACGTCAGGAAGAAGTTACAAAACCGCTGGGTGAGGAGGAGAGCATTTATTCCGCGCTTACGCTTGCGTTGCGCGATTACGTTACAAAAAATAATTTTCCCGGTGTGCTAATTGGTATGTCTGGCGGGATTGATAGTGCCTTGGTTTCTGCGTTGGCTGTTGATGCACTTGGCAAAGACAAGGTTATTAATGTGATGATGCCATCACCCTATACATCAAAAGACAGTCTGGAAGATGCACAAAAGGCCAGCACCATGCTTGGCTGCGAATATAAAACCATTTCGATTGAAGAAGGCATGAAAGCGCTCGGCAATGCCGTGAAGCCGCATAGCAAAGGGTTCAACACCGACATCGCCGACCAGAACGTGCAATCGCGTTTGCGCGGGTTGATATTGATGACGCTTTCCAACACCTATGGCCACATGGTGGTGGCAACCGGCAATAAATCCGAAATGGCAACCGGATACGCAACGCTATATGGTGATATGTGCGGCGGTTTTGCTTTAATTAAGGATGTCTATAAAACGCTGGTCTTCCGTTTATGCAAATGGCGCAATGTAAATAAGCCAGCAATTGGGCTTGGCCCGCAAGGCTTTGTCATGCCGGAACGCATTATTACCCGCCCGCCAAGCGCGGAGTTAAAGCCCAATCAGGTGGATCAGGATACCTTGCCGCCATATGCACAGCTGGACGACATTATCCAGTGCCTTGTGGAACGGGAAATGGGCATAAAGGATGTTATTGGCCGCGGACATGATGAAGCAACGGTAACCAAAGTGCTCAAGATGCTGAAGTTTTCTGAGTATAAACGTCGCCAAGCGCCGCCGGGCGTTAAAATAACTGCCCACAGCTTTGGCCGGGAGCGCCGTTATCCGATTACCAATAAATTCTTCGGTTAACCGTTCCGTTAACCATAATTGGTAGTATTTAAGAAAAACTTTAAGAATACGATTACCGGCACAGTTACATATTTCCACACATGCCTTGCGAGCATACATGTCGGAACAAAGGTCATATTATGCGGTGCTAGGAACGCATCCATACGCCTCTCAAACCGAAATTCACGATGCATTCCGTTTGGCCAAATCACGTCGCGATTTAAGCACCATTGAAGGCTACACCGAATTCCGCCAGAAATCCGATGCCTATGAAGTTCTGCGCAGCGAAGCAAACCGTGCGGGGTATGATGCGGTCTATTTACCGCTGCGCGCCGAAGCCATTCTGGAAGTTGTGCGGTTGCTGGTCGAAGTAGGGCTGGGCGCTGTGTATCCGGTTGATAAAGATGGTGAGCTTACCAACAAACTGGAAATCACCTTTAAGCGCATTGCGGTTGAATTCGGCGTTACCCGTCAGGAAGTCGAATGGATTAGCACCGAATTATCGCGCCTACACCCGCTAGAACATCATGCCGATGCGCAGGTGGTGATGGCCACCATGACACCGGATGATATTTTAAGTGCGATTTATGCAGTTAGAAAAAACCGGTTGAGTGAGCAGGAACGGGATTTAGCCAAATCAACATCACAAAGCTTCCGCGCAGAAGCCAAAAACCCTGGCGGTACAAAGGCTTCGGCAACGGTTTTAAAGCACCCTATGCTTTATACCGAAATCGTTGATGCCAAGAACCGCGAGCTGGCGGCGCTGATTACCGATATGCTGGAGCATCCCAAAGATGTTGATGTGCTCGCAAAATACTTCGCGGAAGTGGATGCAGGGCATTTCAAGGCTGAGTGGATTATTGCACTTGCCAAAGCGAACCATACACAAAACCGCATCAATAACTACCGCCATGAATACCGTGCGGTATTGGGCAATATTGCTGCCGCACTGTATCAAAACCCGGCGCTGGCATTCACCAAAGTGTTTACGGACAACATCAGTAAATATGTGTTTGATGGATTGGCGCATTCGACCAGAACAACCGAAGAAACGCAGGCCTTCAATTTATTCAGCGTTGTGTTGACACTCAATCCGGATGCGTTCAGCTATGATGAATTTGAACGCTATTGTTTCCGTGATAATTCACCACAAGGTGATGGCGGAATGCTGGTCAAGCAGGCAATCGAAGTGGTCACGGTGCGTACCGATTTGGGTCAGGCGGCCATCAAAGGACTGGTACATAAGCTTTATCATCATCCATCTGGCGCAGACCCCAAGGGCGTAAAATATACAGAATTGCTGGATGTTATGCTGGAAAAAGGAATGATTTCCCACGAGCTGCTGAACGGATTAGATGCAGCCAATAAACGCCGCGATAAAAGCAGCCAACAGGATCTGCATGATAAGCTTGCCGCCATTATCAAAGACGCCCGTTTGCGCGTAGCAGAGCGCCCAACGCAACTGCGTTATGCTGGGCAAGCCAATCCCAACGATATTTGTTTTATTGATTGATTGCGCGCGATTATTAGTGCGAATGGCTACATCCCACTACGAATAAGATTTTAATTAACCATGAATTTTGCCGTTAACTTTAACAGCAAGTATTAATCGTCACCTCAATTACACCTGCATAAGTTAGTATATGACCCAGTTATGTTTCTGGGAGATATTTTTTATGAACACTACAATTAATCCGTATAAGGTGTTGGGCGTTTCGCCGCTTTCATCATATCAGCAGATTATAGATGCCGGAAAAGAGCTAAGAAAAGGGCTTGTAGATAACTCTCCTGAATTTAATCGCGTGCAAGATGCGATCGACATGCTGGTTAATTCATCGCGTGCAAAATTTGACCGAGTACATTTGCCTGAACGTAGAGGTGCTTTGGCTGAAGTCATTAAAATTATGAGCCGTCATTTTTTAAACCAGGCTCATTTAGGCGAAGAGGGCATTCCCGAAATATCCGGATCGGAAAAAGCTGCGTTTGACGGCTATATGGAGAAATTCGGGCTACAGGAAACGGAAATTGCAGCTATTATGCCCAAAGTAATCGAAATGATTGCGGATGAAGAAAAACCACTTACGTTGGATCAAATAAACAGCATCAGCGCGGACGATGTTGCTACGGTAATGCAGGCTATTACATCTTCAACATTAGATGAGGCCAGTAAGAATATTGCGAGCCTTCGTAAAAAATTAGAAAGAACTACTGCGCAAGTATCCGCGTTTAGCAATGCAAGCGAAACACTGTGTTCAAGATTGGATGACAAAACACGATTTGCGGAGTTTTGTAAGCAGGATATCAAACCCGATGACTTGCTTGGCGAAAGTATCTATGCAACCGCTATCATCAACATGCTAGTGCAGTTGGATCAGGGCAGCACAATGCATGCAAAAGAGATGGCTGCAATAGCGATAGAGCCCGTGGCACATAAGCTTTATTTTGATCCTGCCAGCTTTGAGCTTAGAAAAGTGTTCTTCCATCTTGTGAAGCGCGGTGATTATATTCCTGAATATATTGCTGCAATGCGTGAATGGAATGAAAAAAACAAGGAGCAGCGCAATATCAAGCTTCCTCATTCAATGGGTGGTAAAACGGTTTATACTGAATTTGCAGAAATATGTGATACCGCAGATCACATCATTTCAAGGGCAGCAGCTATGCGTAACGATGAGGCATTAAAAAAAGGGCGGTCTGGCCGCCCTTCTGCAGACGCTTGAGCTTAACGCTGCGAAGCGCGGTCGTAGGTTTCCTGAATTTGCATACGCATCTTCACGCGGAAGGCGATACGGTCTTGCACCGCTTTTGGCAAATCGGTCATCTTCAGGATATTCTTTTTCAATAAGGCTGTAATTACGTCTTCAACAGCGCGGGACATTTCGCTGTCGGTTCTGCGCAATTCGCTGATGGATTCTGCAATAATTTTGGTTTCAATACCCTTGGCCTGCATGAAGGTCAGCACATCGGCATGGTCATGCGGCAGCATGTCCGCGCCGGGAATAGGGCGTACACTTACTTTTGATACTTTACCCTCTGCATCGCGAACTACGTAAGGCATGGCGT